>JAXFDY010000165.1:0-3763 GCA_034172985.1 Lachnospiraceae bacterium | reverse complement strand
GTTTCACATGCAAATCAATATCAGCATGGAAATTCCAAAGTAAAGTAACCTTTAAAGCGCCTTTTGAACCTATAGACTCAGCCTGCCTTACGACTTCTGTAGCAGTCGTGTCTATTTCAACGTCATCTGACTCTGCTACAGGAGGAACTTGAATGGAATCCATCAGTGGTGTTGGAGGTGGAGGCGAAGATGTTCCTTCCCTACTACAACCGTTGCAATTATTCAAAAGCAACAAGATTATCAATGTGGGATAAATGAACCCAAGAATAGTTTTTAATGACTTCATAACTCAACTATAGTTGCAAAATGAATACTCTGTATAACACATCCAAAGCCAACTGAAGGATCAGAAAGACAGGTACGCATATCAGGAACATTTTATGCAAGGTTTTGTGTTTGAATAAAATCATTGCACACAAAGCTCCAAATGCACCACAAAGGAATGAAAATAACAGCAAAATAAACTCTGGTATTCGTGTCTTTTGATAGACAGCTAAGTGCTTGTCCCATCCATATAATGCAAATGTAAGCAAGCTCATCGCATATATTACAAATAAATCATAATAGATTTCCATACTTTCTAATTTTTATTGTTATTGATAGAGACCATCAAAAGTACCAGCGAAGATCGATGCAAATACTGGCCAAATCAGATCAAGTGCAACAATAGATGCTAATACAAGAAGAATTTGCAACAATATATTTAACCTTGATGTTGTATTCTTTTCTTGTAAGAGATATTCATTCTCATTCTTTTCAAGCGAGAATGTAAATTGATCATAAGATTTTGTACCACCTTGAATTGAAACAGATATTGGCTTATCTATTTTGAAAGTGTCTATTCCCAAATAGGTGTCACCATTATTGTCGAGCGTAGTAAGTACATCATTAGTGTTCTCTTGCATAAAGCGAATACGATCACATTTGATAGGTTTACCATCAACATCACGTAGCATGACTTTAATCTTTGCTTCCTCTACTGTTGTCTCGTAAGGAACGTGGAAAACGTATTCTAATTGCTCTGCTTTCAGTTTATACTCTGCTTTGTTGTCTGGATTAAGACCATCTGTGACCTTCATTATCTTGCCATCTTCCATCTCTGGGAGTTGAACAATACCATTATCATCAGATATATAATCTTTTGACAGTCCATTGTATTCTACAGAAATAGGATATTTGCTACCAATGAAACCGTTATCTCCCTCTATCAATATGTGAGGATTGAACATAATTGTTTCGTCCTGAGGCTTGACTGGTGTTGTTGTCTTCTCGAAACGAAAAACATTTGTAGATGTTTCTTGAAGGACTTTTGACTGTGTCTCATAATCGTGAACAGAGACAGAACAAGATTCGGGAACAACAACTTTTACTTGTTGAACAAATAAACCTCGTTCATTTGTAATGCCATCATACTGCTTTCCAGCATATTTAATAGTCACAGACTTACCAATCGCAGGCTTACTATCTTCCATAATAGAAACCTCAATATCTGTGAACACATCTTCAATTGGTGATTCAAAGGTAAAATCTATATTGTTCACACCAGGCAAGATGGTTGCAGATTGAGACTGATCTCGGAGATTAGCAATTAGCAGTTCATTTTCATGTAGTGGGAGCTGAATAATAGCAGAGCCGTTTGCATCCGTGGAAACGTCATAATGCTTGCCATAGTATTGTATAGTAAGCTGTTCACCTACTATTGGATTGTTATCTAACGTTGCCTTAACTAAGAGTTTTGTATAAACAGTAACGTCAAAGTCGTATTCTGTACGACCTTCTTCAACTACCAAATGGAAATCTTTTCCAGTTACGAAATCCTTTAGAAATAACTCCTTCTGGGTGAGATTATTAAAATGATAGTAGCCAGTTTTGTCAGTCTTAAACTTCTTAATCTGGGTAGGAATTTGCACGCCAAACTCATACATAGGTTGTTTTTCCCCATCATAAGAAAATGATAGGGTTACAGGAGTATTCTTGCGCAATTCACCATCATCAGGACCGCCTATTACTCTAACAGGTTTCCTGAATCCCCATCCTGTTATGAGTATCTTTACATCTCCTTCATCATCGTTATAGTAAATATAACTGTTATCTGGAATTGTAAAGAGCAAATCCGCAGTCTGATCACCAATTTGTGAAGCTATATCTTTCTTGGTTTTAAGCAATGCGTCCTGAACAATGCTTTTATCAAACTCGTTTGCTGAAACCATTTGATTCCATTGGCAACGATTGTCAGACCAAAGATAATAGCCATTACCTATGCTAATTTTAGCAAAAGGATTCTCTTGACCTAGTTTTTTTGACAAGGTCTTGTGCAACTCTGAGAGATCCTTTTGGACTACCTTATGCACTTCTTTTACTGACGATTTTCTTTCCATATCTATCTTATGTAAAGTTCGTTAATTTGAGTAATTCAGAATCTCCGTTTCGATTGCAGGATGACTCATAGGCTTTGTATTTATCGCTTTCAAGTATTCGTTATATATTTTTTCCAAATAAGGTACCTGAATTATTTCTGAATCAATCTTCTCTTGTAGTTTCTTTTTAACTGCAGAGAGATCATAATTCAAATCTTCGCTTGAATAAGTTGTTGCACCCTTGCGTCTTCTATTGAGTTCTTGGATGAACAACTTGAATGTTGCCATTCCTGGCTCATAGTGAGCAAGCATGTCTCGAAGTTGACTGATTTCGCTATGCTGAATCGAATTTGTTTCCTTTACATTTTTCAACCGTTCACTAATGCGAATCAAATCGCCTTTATTATACTTCGAATTAAGAACGCTTATTGCATCGTCATAAACTCGCTTATTATTCAATACTTTTTCTGTTCTAGCCAACAATGTATTGACTTTCTGATCTGATGAATATCTGCCGCATTTAGTCTTTATGCTAGACAATTCTTCTATTGTTAATTGTGAAAAAGGTTTATCCAATATACTTGCATTCTCATCTATTAGCTGCTTACTGACATTATCTTTGATAGACTCCAATTCAGCGACATTGCCGCTTAATTGAGATATTTGACTTTCAATACTAATGATTTTAGAAGACAAAGATACTGTGTCTGCCGATAAAGATGCAACTTGTGTCTCCAATTGTTTCAGCTGTTTGAGGAGATTTTGAAGCTTATCATAAGCAAGAGTGTGTAATAACTTGGAAATCTCTGATTTTATTGATTCAAGTTCTTTATTCTTGGAATCTGTCTTTTTAATAAGTTTTGAATTGTCAAAACCAGTAATATTCAAAAGGGACTTTTGACGATTTCTCAAGTCTTGTAATACACCATTTAAAGAATCCTGGCGAGCAAGTTCTTTTTTATATAATGTCTCATAGTCAGTTTCAACTTCTTGAGCAAAGATGTCGTTGCAACTGATCATGAGTAGTGTGACGAGTATAATTGTTTTGATTTTCATAACTATTCGTTGTTCAATTGCAAAATTAATATTTCTGATTTTGTAGGATATGAGAAGGGATCTGCCTGAAGTTCTTTCCAGTATTTCTTATAGAGAGCATTTAGTGAAGGAATCATATCAAAGTAACGCTGTCGCTTTTCTTTATCTTCTGCAACGTCGGAGATAACAATAGAGCGCATAGCTTCTACACATGGTACTTTGTTGCCTTTGTACTGTTCACGAACTTGACTGTCATTTACTGCTTTCACAATTCCTTGTAATAATGCTATACCATCACCGTATCGAGATAATTTTATGTCAAGAGTATCTATCTCTGAATACTGTGCATCAGATAGTTTTATTATACCTTT
>JAXFDY010000105.1:0-30315 GCA_034172985.1 Lachnospiraceae bacterium | reverse complement strand
CTAGCAGTCAATGATCCGAGCTACATGATAACCTTTTGTATCATGTTGATTACAGCACTGATTACCAGTGCACTTACAACAAAGGAAAAGTTGATGACTATGGAAGCTACCAGGAAAGGTATGGAGAGTCAGACACTCTATATGCTTTCCAACAAACTTTCTGATGCAGCAGATATCGAAGCTGTGATAAAGATAGCGGCGGAGAGTATGAGCAGATTATTACAGGTAAATGTAGGATGTATCTATGTAGGAGAGCAGGCAGAACCAATCTATATTCAGCAGCTTGAAAAAGAGCAGCTCCATAGAAGTGTTACAGACGTTGATGAAATCCGTAGAAAATTTACAAATCTACGAACAGAATATCTCGAGAATGAGGAAAGCTGGACATTTCCGGTCAACGGACAGAACAGACTTTTGGCAGTTATCATGATTGACAGAAAAGTATCAGAAGAAGAACTTTCCTCGAATAAGAAACTGATTCATTCCATGATTGAAAATATTTCTCTTGCATTGGAACGTATTGAGATTACTATTGAAAGAGTAAGAGATAGACAGCGGATGGAACGAGAAAGGGAGAGGGCGAATCTTCTTAGGGCAATCTCCCATGATTTGCGAACTCCTCTTTCTGGTATTATGGGATCTGCGGAAATGTTAATGGACATGACGGAGAAGAATGATAATCGACAGAAACTTCTAAAAGGCATATATCAGGATGCGGACTGGTTGAAATAGGGCTACCGCAATCCCACTGGCTTTAGACGGTGGGTTAAGGTAGCCAAAAGTGGTGGTTTATGTTATACTTTCGTTATGGTAACATGGAAATCAAAGAACAGACACAAGTATTTATTACAGTACCATATTATTTTCGTATGCAAGTACAGAAAGAAGCTGCTGACATTACATGATAGAAACAGAGCCGACAATGTCAGTCAGTAAAATCGTACATCTAATGAAAAGTTATACAACATATCATATTTGGGAAAAATATCCGAATTATTTGAGAAAACATTTCTGGAAAGAGCATACCTTTTGGACGGATGGATATTTTGCGTGCAGTGTAGGGAACGTTTCAGAAGAAATGCTCCGAAAATACATAGAAAATCAAGGATAACAATAGGCAAGGCGGTGTTCGTTGATGTTAAAAGCATATAAATACAGAATATATCCTAATAATGAGCAGAAAGCACAAATAGCAAAAACATTTGGGTGTTGTCGTTTTGTTTACAATCATACTTTAGCATATAGGAAAGAAATCTATGAGAAAGAGAAAAAGTCTGTCAGTAAAACAGACTGTAATAATTACTGCAATCGGGAATTAAAGAAGGACTACGAATGGCTTAAGGAAGTGGATAAATTTGCCCTGACTAACGCAATTTACAACATGGATTCTGCATATCAGAAATTTTTCAAAGAATATGCAGGTTACCCGAAGTTTAAGAGTAAGCATGACAGCCACAAATCATACACAACGAATTTTACAAATGGAAATATAGCGGTAGATTTTGGGAATGTCAAAATAAAACTGCCTAAATTAAAGGAAGTAAAAGCAAAACTGCATAGAAACAAGTTTCGGACTTGGTGTTTATGTTTTCCAGACCACTGGAAGTGCAGGTAAGATGGCACTTGTAACACTGATCGGATTTTGGTGTGATATACATTCTGGTACATATGATGATGGGAAATGCGGGATTTTTTGATATATGCATTGGAGTATTTGTATCGGCAGTATTCTCATCGCTTCTTGAACCGGCATACCGTGCAACTGTGCCAGATATCTGGTTTCGCCTTTTATCGCAGGATTACTTCTTGCTCTTATAAACAGTATAGTGAATGGATGGAAAACACTTTGTGATAGAAAAGGTGTGCTTGGACTGGTTCTTGCATCATCTGTGCTCACCTCAATGATACCATTGTCCGTAAAAAATCAGAGCGTTGGAGTAAAAGACTGTGGGAATCAAAAAGTAAAAAATAAGTTGAATATTTTGGCTGATACGTATATACTGATAATTAGTGAAAAGTACTTGATTAATTTTGATTAAAATACCTTGTTGACCCGCAACTCATAATATGAAATATGAACGAAAAATGAAAAATGAAAAAGGGAGGCACAAATGAAACTTAAGACAAGACTTGCACTAATATTTGGTGGAGTTGTATTGGCAATTGTATCAACTGTTGGAATAGTGACATACAATAAAAATGTTCAAATGGGAACAGAAGATGCAAAGAAGACAATGCAGATTTCGGCAGAATTGGCAGCAAAGGAAATTGAGGAAAAGCTAAGCGACTTTATGAAGATGGCACAGGTATCAGGATATGATTCTGTATTAGCTTCATCAAAGTCTGACACTGATGTTTCGGAACGCGTAGAAAATCTGGCAGATATCTATGGTTTTACAAGCGGTAATATCCTGGATATGAATGGTGTAAGCCGCAAGGATGGGACTGATTTCAGCGACCGTGATTATGTAAAAGAGGCACTGGCAGGTAATGCCAATATATCAGATTTGACTTTGAGTAAATATACTGGCAATTATGGATTCAGTGTGGCATCACCTGTTTATGGCAGCAATCAAAAAATAAACGGCGTTGTCTATTTCCGTATGGATGTCGACTTTATGAGTCAGATATTGGAACAGATTGTAATCAGTGAAAACAGTTATACATATTTGGTAGACGGAGATGGAATGCTGATCGTTCACCCGGATGAATCGCTCATAGGAAATTACAATATTACCGATGAAAAGAGCAGCATAGAGAAAATTTCCGGTACAATATTGTCGGATGAATGTGGTGCAGGAGAGTATAGTGAAAAAGATATAGAATATCTGTGTGGTTACAGTCCGATTGAAGGTACAAACGGATGGACAATTATTGTGACAGCACCAAAGGAAGATTTCATGGAGTCAACAAATGATACTATGAAAACACTTTTGGCAGTAGATATAATAGCACTTCTGGGTGCACTTGCTCTGGCAGGATATTTTGCAGGAAGAATAGGAAGTGCGGTACAGCAGGTAAGTACGGAACTGACATTTCTCACAGAAGGAAATCTTGATCGGAGAATAGAGAAGAGCAAACGTACAGATGAAATAGGGCAGCTTCAGAACTCAGCAAGAGAACTGCAGGAGACATTTAAGAAAATTATTTATGACACGAATGTGATTCTCGGAGGAATGGCTAATTATGATTTGACGAAAGATGCCATGAATTCATATCCTGGAGATTTTAATCAGTTATCAGATTCCGTAAACCGTATCAGAATGATTATGCAAAGACTGATAAGGGAAGTGCAGTCATCAGCATATGCTGTGGGAACTGGCTCAGGAGAGCTGGCAGATGCAGCAGAATCCCTGGCTTCAGCCACAGTTACGCAGGCCTCATCCATCAATCAGCTGGTATCAAATGTAGAAGATATGTCAGAGTGCATTGTGCGTAATTCTCAAAATGAAGAGAATGTGGAAGAACGTTTACAGGAATTGGACAATTTGATTATCAATGGCAATCATGAAATGGAGCAACTTTGCAATCTCATAAGTCAGGTAGAAAACATGTCATCCGATATTCAGAATATTATTGGTACAATTGAGTCCATAGCATTCCAGATTAACATATTGGCACTGAATGCGTCTGTGGAGGCAGCACGTGTCGGTGAAAAAGGACGTGGATTTGCTGTCGTTGCAGAAGAAGTTGGAAATCTGGCATCTAAGACAACAGAGTCTTCAAAACAGACAGCAGAACTTATAAATGATTGTCTGAAAAAAATAGAAAATGTTATGACAAGTGCCGATTCTACATCCAGGTGTCTGAAAGATATTGTTGAAAATTCTGAGCAGATCTCAGATGCATTTAAGAATATCTCAATAGATACGAAGGAACAGGCAGAGAAATCATCAAGCATCAAGCGTGATATATCAAATATTTCAAATGGTGTACAGACAAATTCAGCCACCGCAGAAGAAACTGCCGCCGCAACACAAGAATTATCAGAGCAGGCAAACAATTTAAGAAAATTAGTTTCAAAGTTTAAAGTGTAGAAATAAAAATATCCTGAATGCAAAGCACGGAAAAATCGACTTTAGGCTCATTTGTCGGGCAACTCATATGATACAATGCATATAAAATATACATTAAGGAGAAAAAACATGCCAGTATTTGATTTTAGCAATACATCGGGTGACGTAACAAAGGATGTAGTATGTACATATACAACTTTTAATTCAAAAGAAAGAAATGCCGATGTGGACAGACCCATATTGGTTCTGGACAATAAGAAACGCAGATGGAAACATCACTCAACAGGAGTTTTTACAAATCAGGCAAAGCGCACAGCTTTTGATTTTAAAGAGGATGATGGAGTTTTTGACGCTGATATACTGCAGGTAGACTCACGCTTTGTTTATCTTTTGAAATGGTTAGGTAAGAATCACATTAACGTCCGATTATCAGGAGAGAATCGTGAGGATGGCTATGCAGTCTATAAGATTAGGGAGATTGCATTGGGAGGAAGCGGAAAATTGTCTGCGGAAGACGGATTTCTTCAGTTTATGATTGAAAGATTATTTGCCAGCAATCCGCCGGCAGAGGAAACGGATGAAGATAATAACAGGGAAGAAACAGGGGATGTCATGAAACTTACGAGTCTTCAGAGCATATCTGATTTTATGACCTGTGCAGGAAAGACATTACCTGATAATATCAGAGTATGGGCAAGGCGAAATCTTGCGGTGGCGCGTTCCAATGAAGTGACACAGGAAGAACGCCGTCATGCTCAGCGGGCTTTATCCATAATGATGAATATACAGTGGAAAAACGATTATTTTGAGTCGATAGACCCAGTGAAAGCTCGTCAGATTCTTGATGAAGAACTATATGGTATGGAACGTGTCAAGCAGCGTATTATAGAGACAATCATCCAGATAAACAGGACACACACACTTCCGGCTTACGGTATATTGCTTGTGGGACCTGCGGGAACAGGTAAATCGCAGATTGCATATGCCGTGGCACGAATTTTAAAATTACCGTGGACCACACTTGATATGAGTTCCATTAATGACCCAGAGCAGTTAACGGGAAGCTCACGTATTTATTCAAATGCAAAGCCGGGCATTATCATGGAAGCATTCTCTATGGCAGGAGAATCAAATCTTGTATTTATCATCAATGAGCTTGATAAGGCAGCCTCGGGAAAAGGAAACGGCAATCCGGCAGATGTACTTTTAACACTTCTCGATAATCTGGGTTTTACCGATAATTACATGGAATGTATGATTCCCACAAGCGGGGTATATCCCATTGCTACAGCCAATGACAAAAGTCAGATAAGTGCCCCACTGATGTCAAGATTTGCAGTCATTGAGATTCCTGGTTACACTCCAGAGGAGAAAAAAATTATTTTTTCAAAATTTGCTATGCCAAAGGTTTTAAAACGTATAGGATTAAAGGAAAATGAGTGCATTATAACAGACGAAGCACTTGATACTATAGTAGAGCATTATGCAAATACAGACGGTATCCGTGATTTGGAACAGGCTGCGGAGCATATTGTAGCCAATGCACTCTATCAGATAGAGGTAGCTCATGTTTCACAAGTAGTATTTGATTCCGCCAAAGTTAAAGAATTAATGGAATAGGAATCAAAAAATCAAATATATGATGCAGATGCATCAGGATGCGAGGTATTGTATGTTATTTATTGAATATCCAAAATGTTCAACCTGTCAGAAAGCAAAAAAATGGCTGAATGAGCATAAGATAGAATATACAGATCGTCATATTGTGGAAGCTCATCCTTCTTATGACGAATTAAAAGAATGGCATGAAAAAAGTGGATTACCATTAAAAAAATTCTTTAATACAAGTGGTCTTTTATACAAAGAAATGAAGCTTAAAGATAAGATTCCTGAAATGAGCAAAGAAGAGCAGCTTAAGTTATTAGCAACCAATGGAATGCTTGTCAAGCGTCCGCTTATCGTGGATGGTGATATGGTACTTGTAGGATTTAAGGAAGCTGAGTGGATGGAGCATATCATAACCATTTCATAAAAAATAGGATAAAGATTTTTTCTACAGAGGAGAAAACCTATGACGGATTTTAATACAAGGGTAAAACAAAAAGGTATTTCATGTCTGGGGAGAATTTCCATCATCTTGTCAGTAGTTGCATGCCTTGTCACGATAGGACTTTTGATATGGCTATATGTAAATGATAATATCCGGATGCAGAGTAGTAGGTCGGATAAGGGATTTACGCATATCAGCGAATATACCTGTCAGGAAATTGAGAGTGCTGATACACCCATTGGTGTCAGAAAAGAATACACCTTTATGCTTGGTGAAATTCCTGACAGTGATATCAGTCTTGCTTTTTATACTGTGCATCAATATGTTGAGGTATATTTGGACGGAAAAAAGATATATAGTCTGAAACCTTCCAACGACAATCCTATGATTAGAACAGTTGGAAGCAATTGGGTGATGATTCCGATTTATCGTGAAGATGCAGGAAAGGAAGTGCGTGTTGAAATTACTCCTGTATATGAGAGTTTTCGGAATAGGGAAGTTGAATTTTTACTTGGTTGTAAGCTTGATATTTATATTAATCGGTTGTCTCAGGATCTTCCTCAGTTGATCCTGAGTGTGATAGCTGTTTTTGTCGGATTTATTTTTCTGTGCATTGCAGGTTACAACCTGTTTAAGAAAAACCGTGGGGAAGGTTTGGCAGCACTTGGGCTGTTTTCCATCATGATGGGATTTTGGAGACTGACTGATACGAGGTTTACTCCTTTTTTCATGTCGGATAAACCCCTCTTTTTGTTTTATGTATCGGTTACTATGCTGATGCTTGGCATAGTGCCGCTGATCAAGTCTATGGAGGAACGGTTTCATAAATTAAGTTGTCGTATTTTTGATACCTACTGCATTATTGTAGCATTGATATGTCTGGGACAATTATTGCTTCAGATTTTTGGGGTTATGGATTTGCGGGAAAATTTATTTATGACTCATATCGTTATTGTTATCGGAACTTTTATCATCATTGGCAATGTGATTTTTGAACGGGTTAAGTATCCGGATAAACAAAAAACAAGAAGAGGAAGAAATCTTCCACTCATCTGTGTAGTAGGAGTGCTGGCAGATATAGTCGCTTTCTATATCAAAGGCACATCCTCAGGTCTGGTGTTTTCTTTGTCAGCATTTCTGCTTTATATCGTGTTTTCCGGTATCAATATGATGTTGAAATATGGTGAACAGGAAAAAGAACTGGCAGAAAAAGAACGGAAGCTTACAGAAAGTCGCATTACGATGATGATAAGCCAGATCCAGCCGCATTTTATTTTTAATACGCTGGGAACCATCCAGCAGTTTTGCACCGAAGAACCACAAAAAGCAGCCGACCTTGTACAGGAATTTGCAATGTATTTAAGAGGCAATTTGACAGAATTGGATAATGTTTCTCCAATCAGCATTTCACATGAGATAGAGCACGTGAAGCATTATGTTAATATTGAGCAGGTAAGGTTTCCCGAAATACAGATTACATACGATTTAAGAGCAGAGGAATTTTTATTACCTGCATTGACCATCCAGCCATTAGTAGAGAATTCCATTAAACATGGACTGATGGGAAGAGGATGGAAAGGAACGATAGAGGTAGCTACCTATATGACGGATGAGGTATATTGTGTATGTGTGAAAGATAATGGTGTAGGTTTTGAGGAATCTACACTTTTGGATGGAAAAAACCATGTAGGAATCAAAAATATACGAGGACGAATTGAGGCAATGTGCGGAGGAACTTTGACGATAGACAGCACACCCGGAGTGGGAACAAAGGCATTAATTCAGATTCCAAAATAAGATAGGGATGCAAAGACCATGGCTAGCATGGTCTTTTTGTCTTATATGGACTATACTTTATTCTTAACTGAAAAAAGAAATTATTGATAATTTGCAAAAAATTAACATCTTTATAACTTTTTTTAATCATAAAGTATGATAAAAAGGTTTTTAAGCGTTTTTGTATAGGATATACCGTGATTTATACAATCGTTTTTATTGTGCACTTTGCAAAAGGAATAGTTGCACAGGATATTGATTCCCTTAGTGTGGTTTTATTTGTCTATATGATGTTTTATGCTTTGTACAGGATAGGATCTATGACAAAGCTGTTCAGTGACCATGTCCTTGGAGCAGTGGCAGAACAGAGTGACAGGCAGAAAGTGATTCTTGACAGTATCGTAGATATCTCTAAGACGGTACAGGAAGAATCGGAAAAAAGCGGTGCTTTGGTAGATGAACTTGTGGAGGTAACAGAAAATGTTGCACAGAGCATGCAGGAAATTTCATCTGCTACTAATATGACAGCACAGAGCATAGAAGAGCAGAACAGTATGACACAGGTGATACAGGATGCTATTACCAGTACAGTGGAAAGTTCGAAAACTATGGTAGATATTGCGACTGAGTCAAACCGCAGTATCCAGGAGAATTTAAAGATTATGGAAAATCTGAAAGATAGTTCAGAGTCTCTTTCCGCATCAAATAAAGAAGTCAATGATTCCATGGAAAAACTGCAGAATAAGACAAAAGAGGTTGGAAACATTGCGGATATCATATTGAATATCTCTAGTCAGACAAATCTTCTCGCACTCAATGCATCTATAGAAAGTGCGAGAGCAGGCGAAGCCGGAAGAGGGTTTGCAGTTGTGGCAGATCAGATCAGACAGCTTGCTGAGCAGACAAGAAATTCTACAGAGAAAATCACAACAATTATCAATGAGCTTAATAAAAATGCCGATGCAGTGGTTATATCTGTGAAAGATTCTGTTATGGCCACAGAAAAACAGAGCGAGCAGATTATGGCAGCAGTAACGTCTTTTGAAAAATTAAATGAAAATATGGCACAGCTTATTAACAATATCCATAAAATTGATAACCAGATAGGTGGCCTGTCTGAGTCAAACAACAAGATTGTTGAGAATATATCGCAGTTATCAGCTGTCACGGAAGAAGTGACTGCAAGTGCTGAGCAGGTCAGGGAAAAGAGCGAGAGCAATCTTGTATCTGCAGAGAATGTAAAGACTGCCATATTTACCATTAAAGACAAGACTGAGAGTATGAAAGAATATATCTCATGAAAAAATTGCTATTAAAAAATAGGAAAATATGATATAATCTTCTTAACAATATGTACGAAGAAAGGTGAGATTATGGATAAACAACTTATTATTTCAATTGGCAGAGAGTTTGGCTCCGGAGGACATGTGATCGCAGAAGAACTGGCAAAGATTTTTCAGATTCAGCTTTACGATGGAAATTTGATTGACGAAGTTTTTGAAAAAGATGTGACGGCAGAAGACTGGAGATCAAGTGATGAAAAACCGGGTACTTTTGCGTTTTCAAAAGTCATTTCGGGATCAAAGTATTCTTCTGAATACATGCTGGCACAACATCAATTTGATTTTTTGAAAAAGAAAGCAGATGAAGGAGAGTCTTTTGTTATAGTAGGACGATGTTCGGAACACGTGTTAAGAGGGTATGAAGGTCTGATTTCTATTTTTGTATTGGGTGATGAAGCTTCCAAATGTGAAAGAATCCAGAGAATCTATAATTATTCTGAGAAAAAAGCAAAAGCAGAATTAGTACGTCAGGACGGCTTGAGAAAGAGATATCATAATAGCTTTTGTGATATCCGCTGGGGTGATTCCAGAGGTTATGATTTATGTGTCAACAGTAGCCGCCTTGGCATTGAAGGAACCGTAAAATTATTGGAATATTATATTCGTGAAAAACGGGGACTTGACAAATAAAATGAATAACGAGTTTTTTTAAGGAAATAATGTTTCATGAGAAATATCATGAAGCATTATTTTTTTGAATATTGGAGGTATATATGAATCATCTGAAAATTAAAAAAGTAATTGGAAGAGAAATTTTGGATTCCAGGGGAAATCCTACTGTGGAGGCGGAAGTATATCTGGAAAATGGAACGATGGGACGGGGAACTGCACCAAGTGGTGCTTCTACAGGGGAATTTGAAGCGTTGGAGCTGCGTGATAACCAAAAAGACAGATTTTGTGGAAAAGGAGTAACAGGAGCTGTAAAAAATGTAATCAGTATCATTAATGATACCATTGAAGGAATGGATGCATCGGATATTTATGCTGTGGACTGGGCCATGAGAAAGGCCGATGGAACAAAAGATAAATCAAGGCTGGGGGCAAATGCCATGCTGGCAGTCTCGATTGCAACTGCCAGAGCGGCAGCCACATCTATGAATATTCCGCTGTATCGTTTTTTAGGGGGAGTAAATGGAAATCGTTTACCGGTTCCTATGATGAACATACTGAACGGGGGAGCACATGCAGCTAACACCGTAGATGTACAGGAGTTTATGATTATGCCGGTGGGAGCTGTTAGTTTTCACGAAGCACTTCGTTGGTGTTCAGAGGTCTTTCATACACTTGCGGATTTGTTGAAATCCAAAGGACTTGCCACATCTGTAGGTGATGAAGGTGGTTTTGCACCAGACCTTTCCAGTGATGAGGAGGCCATAGAGTATATTCTGGAAGCAGTCAGACAAGCCGGATATAAGCCTGGAAAAGATTTTATGATAGCCATTGATGCTGCTGCCAGTGAATGGAAAGGGGAGCAGAAGGGAGAATATATTCTGCCGAAAGCTGGAAAAAAATTTTCCACAGAAGAGCTGATTCTTCACTGGGAAACGCTGGCAGATAAGTACCCGATTATCTCGATTGAAGATCCACTGGATGAGGAAGACTGGAATGGATGGCAGGAACTGACACGAAGACTCGGCAGTAAGGTGCAACTGGTAGGAGATGATTTATTTGTGACAAACACAGAGCGATTGGGGAAAGGAATCTGTTTAGGCTGTGGAAATTCTATTTTAATTAAATTAAATCAGATAGGCACAGTTTCAGAGACGTTAGAAGCGATTAAGCTTGCCCATAGTGCAGGATATACAGCCATTGCTTCTCACCGTTCCGGAGAGACAGAGGATACTACGATAGCAGATTTGGCGGTGGCTTTAAATACCTGTCAGATAAAGACAGGTGCACCAAGCAGAAGTGAGCGTGTAGCAAAATATAATCAGCTCCTGAGAATTGAAGAAGAGCTTGGAACAGATGGCATTTATCCGGGAATGGATGCTTTTCATTTAATAGGAAAATAATTGTAATATTTGAGAAATAATGTATAATAGAATATAAGAAAATGCACAAAACGAGGTAATAAAATGACTTTACAACAGATAAGATATGTGATTATGGTGGCAAATACAGGTTCCATGAATGAAGCTGCGAAAAAATTGTTTATTTCCCAACCGAGTCTGTCAGGTGCTATTCGGGAGCTGGAGACAGAGATGGGAATAAACATTTTTTCCAGAACAAGCCGTGGAGTAGTATTGACGGCGGAAGGGGAAGATTTTTTAGGGTATGCCCGGCAGATTTTGAGCCAGGTAGAGCTCTTGGAGGAGAGATATCTGGATACGGGTTCTGTCAAAAAGAAATTTGGCGTATCCACCCAGCATTATTCATTTGCAGTGAAAGCATTTGTGGAAATGGTAAAGAAGTTCGATACCAATGAATATGAATTTGCCATTCGGGAAACAAAGACTTCAGATGTGATCCGGGATGTCCGAAACGGAAAAAGTGAAATCGGTATTTTATATCTGGATGAATTTAATGAAAAGGTATTATGTAAATTATTTCGGGAAAATCAGCTGGAGTTTCATGAGCTGTTTCAGTGCAAGGCATACGTCTACTTATGGAAAGGTCATCCTTTAGCCGAAAAAGAAAAAATCACCATGCAGGAACTGGAAGAATATCCCTGTCTTTCTTTTGAACAGGGCGATAATAATTCATTTTATTTTGCGGAGGAAATTCTCAGTACTTACGATTATAAACAGAACATCAAGGCCTGTGACCGTGCAACCATGCTCAACCTTATGATTGGTCTCAATGGTTACACATTATGTTCCGGTATTATCTGTGAGGAGATTAACGGCAGTGATTACCGGGCGGTTCCTCTTGAGACATCAGAGATTATGAGAATCGGTTATCTTTTGCGAAAAGGAGAAAATCCTACACCTATATGCAGAAAGTATATAGAAGAAATACAGGTATTTGAAAAATATAAATTTTGATTTTACTTGAAAACATACAATTCCTATATTATTATAGATATATAAAATACAATATTAAGATAAGAATGGAGATGTATAGAATGAAAGTATCGACAAAAGGCAGATATGCACTGCGGGTTATGATTGATCTGGCTCAGCATCAGGGGGATGGATTTATCTCATTGAAAGAAGTTGCCCAAAGGCAGGGAATTTCCATGAAATATCTGGAAATGATAGTGGGAATTTTAAACAGAGCAGGATTTGTTACGAGTTTAAGAGGGAAGAGCGGCGGATATATGCTTGCCAGAGATGCGAAAGAGTATACGGTAGGTGCTATTTTGAAGCTGACAGAGGGAAGTATGGCTCCAGTCAGCTGTCTGGAGAATGGTTCGATTACCTGTGATCGGGCAGAGGCATGCGTGACATTACCTTTATGGAAAGGATTGGATAATGTGATTGACAGATATCTGGAAAGTATTACGCTGCAGGATATGGTTGATCAGGCAGATTCCTTAAATGGAAATAATTATGTGATATAAAGAAAAATAAAACCATTACTTGACGTTTTTTGGGGAAAGTGCTATACTACACCCAATTGAAAAATAAAATCGATGAACAAAAGAGTACTTATAATGAAGAAGTCACAGAGAGTCAGGACATGGTGAGAACTGATACGGAAGCTTATGAGGAATGGGTTTGGGAGATGCGAGGATGAAAGGAGACAAGTAGTCTGAGCCGTGACCTCACGTTACAGAGGCAGGATATGAAGCAATTACATTATGTATCCGCAGAGTCAGAAATAGAAGTCTGAGAATAAGGGTGGCACCACGAAATTATCGTCCCTGATTATGTGACAAACATAATCAGGGTTTTCTTTTTGGAATTTTGGGAAAGGATATGGATATGAAAGATTATAGCATTTATTTACCTTGTTATTCCATAGGAAGCACTGTATATCAGGAAATACCAAAGGTTTGCAGTCCATATGGAAAGAAAATTTTAGTCATAGGAGGCAACAAAGGAATTGCGGCAGCAAAGGAACTGATAGAAGAGGCCTTGGCGGAAAGCGATTTAACCATACTGGATTATTTATGGTATGGTGGGGAAGCTACTTATGAAAATGTAGAAAAACTACAGCATCATCCTCTCATAGAAGAAGCAGATATGCTGTTTGGCGTGGGCGGGGGAAAAGCATTGGATACGGTTAAGTGTCTTGCAGTCAAAACCGGGAAACCGCTGTTTACATTTCCTACCATTGCCTCAAACTGTGCGGCCTGTACTTGTGTATCGATTATGTATAATGAAGATGGAAGCTTTAAGGAACCCTATTTCTTTCCAAAACCGCCGGTACATGCATTTATACACACCGGCGTGATTGCGAAATCTCCGGCACGGTATATGTGGGCAGGTATCGGTGATACTTATGCAAAATATTTTGAGAGCATGGTGTCTTCCAGAGGAGAAGATTTAACACAATATGTAGCCCTTGGAGTTAATGTCAGCAAAATGTGTTATGAACCTCTTATCCAATATGGAAAGAAGGCATTGGATGACCAAAAAAAGGGAGAGGCAAGCTATGAGTTTGAACAGGTAGTACTTGCCATTGTAGTGACGACAGGTATTGCTTCGATTCTGCTGACAAAAGACCACATCATTGATTATAATACAGGACTTGCCCATGCGATTTATTATGCATTGACATCCTTCCCTCATATTGAGGAAGGGCATCTGCACGGCGAACTGGTGGGATTTGGAGTATTATTGTTATTATTATGTGACAATGATAAAGAGAATTTTGATAAAGTCTATGCATTAAATAAAAGCATTCAATTACCTGTGTCCATTGAAGAAGTGGAAATTACACGGGAAGATTTACCGGCAGTCATAAAGAAAACGATATCTATGAAGGATATTGATCATAATCCTTACCGGATTACTGAGGAAATGCTTCTCAATGCCTTTGAAACATTAGAGAAAATCAATCAAAACTAAGAAAGAATGGAGATTAAGAAAATGAAAAAAGTATTTAAGAAAATTGTATCTATCGCTTTGATATCTGCGATGACAGCAACCATGTTTACAGCTTGTGGAAAGGATGAAAAGAAAGACAGTGACAAGCTGAAAATAGGTGTGATACAGATGATAGAAAATGGCGCTTTCAATGACATGAGAGAGGGATTTATTGAAGAGTTAAAAGCAAAAGGTTATGATACGGATAAGGCAGACATTGAGTACAAATGTGCTCAGGGAGATGCTACAAATCTCCAGACAATTGCACAGTCTATGTCAAATGGTACATATGACCTTGTGTGTACAATTGCAACACCGGCAACTCAGGCTATGGTAAATATGGAAAGTGATACGCCGGTTGTATTTGTCGCTGTATCAGCTCCGGTAGCAGCAGGCGTTATTACAGATATGGATAAGCCGGATAAAAATGCTACAGGTACTTCAAATGCCATTCCTGTAGATGATATTTTTGCACTGAGTGATGAACTGACTCCGGGAAATGAAACATATGGATTCTTATATTGTACAAGCGAAGTCAATTCTGTAAATACAGTAGAATCTGCAAAGGCATATTGTGATGAGCATGATTTAAAATACAAAGAGGCTACGGTAACAAACTCATCTGAAGTACAGCAGGCAGTAGAATCTCTTGTGGGAAAAGTAGATGCTATCTTTATTCCAAATGATAGTGTGATCCAGTCAGCCATGACTTTGGTTACAGATGTGGCAAGAGAAAATAAGATTCCGGTTTACGGAAGCTCTGCTACTATGGTTGATTCAGGTGCATTTGCAACAGTTGCTATCAGTGATAAAGAGATAGGAGCTATGAGTGCAGATATGGCAGTGGAGATTCTGAAAGGAAAGAAAGTATCAGAAGTACCTGCAGTAGTTGTACCTGCATCTGCCACTGTCATTAATACAAACACATTGGATGCACTGGGTATTACACTTTCTGATGATATTATGAATACAGCAACATTTGTGGAGGATGCAAAATAATGCCGGTATTTTTAGATTCTCTGGAACTGGGATTACTCTATGCCATTATGGTAATGGGTATTTATATCAGTTTCCGTATTTTAAATATTCCTGATCTGACCACAGAGGGAAGTTTTACATTTGGACTTGTAACATCCGCTCTTTTTGTTACAAAGGGACATCCTTTTCTGGGACTTTTCATTGCGTTGGCAGCAGGAGCTCTTTCAGGAATCGTCACAGGATTTTTACAGACAAAGATGAAGATTCATCCGGTACTTGCCGGCATTTTAACTATGAGTGGCTTATATTCTATTAATTTATGGGTATTGCAGGGAAGTTCAAATCTTACTCTGTTAGGTTCAAAAACGATTTATAATCTTATACGGGAAAAATGTAATCAATTATTTGGAGAAGCACTTTCAAGAGATACGATTGAGATCATTATAGCAGCAGTGGTAGTAGTCATACTTGTCCTGGTTTTGCAGCTCTTCTTTAAGACAGAACTTGGACTTGCCATTCGTGCAACCGGCGACAATGCTGATATGGTGCGGGCGTCTTCCATAAATGTAGATACTATGAAGATGATTGCTCTTGCCATCAGTAATGGGCTGATTGCTTTGTGTGGCGGATTGATTACACAATATCAGAGTTTTGCAGATGTAAATTCAGGAGTAGGAACATTAGTTGTGGGATTAGCTTCTGTCATTATTGGTGAAGTATTTTTTGGAAGAAGAAGTATTTTTATTGGTTTTGTATCCTGTATTGCAGGTTCCATCATTTATCGCTATATTATCGCCATAGCTATTAACTCGGAATGGTTCCCGGCTTATATGTTAAAACTGGTATCATCTATTATCGTGGCTCTTGCTCTTGCCCTTCCGGTAATCAAGGGTATGATAGTCAGCAGAAAAGCAAAGAGGAGGGATAAATTATGTTAGAGGTCATCAATGCTTCCAAAACCTTTGCGAAAGGTACACCAAATGAAAAGGTTGCCCTGAATCATCTGAATTTATCCCTGAAGGATGGGGATTTTGTTACGATTCTCGGCTCAAATGGAGCCGGAAAATCCACATTGTTTAATGCAATCTGCGGAAACTTTATTTTGGATGAGGGATTTATTCAATTAGATGGAAAAGATATTACTTTTATGTCAGAACACAAACGGGCAAGAACGATAGGGCGTCTGTTTCAGGATCCTATGAAAGGTACTGCACCGAACCTGACCATAGAAGAAAATCTGGCACTTTCTTATACAAGAAACAGCAAGGGAATGCTTAGTTTTGCTGTGAGTAAAAAAGAGAAGGAGTTGTTCAGAGAGCGTCTTAGCACTTTTGGAATGGGACTGGAAGACAGAATGAAGACGAAAATCGGGCTTTTATCCGGTGGACAGAGACAGGTAGTTACACTTTTGATGAGCACCATTGTTACGCCAAAACTGTTGTTGCTGGATGAGCATACGGCAGCTTTGGATCCGGCTACCTCTGAGAAAGTGATGGAGATTACCAATCAGATAGTAAAAGAAAATCATATCACTACATTAATGATTACCCATAATATGAGCTCAGCCCTGGTGACGGGAAATCGGACGATTATGCTGGATGACGGAAATATTATATTTGATATTTCAGAGAAAGAGCGGGAAGGTATGACAGTCAGTGATTTAGTGGAGAAATATTCAGAGAAGAAAAAACAGAGTTTTGATAATGACAGAATCTTATTATCATAAGTGAAATTAAAATATACGGACACACATCGCATGTCCGTATATTTTTATTTTCTAGAAAATTATTCAGTTTCTAAGAAAAAACTGCAGGCTTCTTTATCCGAGCCATCGGTTAGTTTCATAATGCCACCTTTTAAGCAGGTAATATACATGCCAGGTTCGGTTATGCTCTCAAAAGAAACACCTTCTCCGGACAAACCTTTTACTGTCTGAAAGGTTTGTGCCTCATTTAATCCTCCGTTTGCATTTTGGGATAATTTGACCAGTTTATTGATCCCGGTAATATAAAGTCCCGGTTTGTTGTAAGATTCGATAGACACATAGGCTTCATTTTCCTGATCCGCTTTGCCCTGGCGAATGACCCATTTGCAATCGTCCTCCTTGTCACTGAGTCCCATACCAATCTCAAGACTTAAATAAGGATAATCTTTATCATTTGATGAATTTTCAAACGATTTATGAGAGAGAGTTTTTCCATCAGCAGTTTTAATGATGGTAGCTGTACCACCTATGCCTGTGGCAGTTTCCTGAATATAATCGATACTGCCGTCATCATGAATAGAAAATTCTTCTATGCAGACAACTCTCCGGAAACCACTGCCCTTGTCCAGACTTCCATTGTGGTAAATAAAATATGTTTTTCCGTTAAAATCAATCACGGATGGATGGTTTGTATTGGAGGTGGCTGTCGGCTCCATAATCACGCCGCCAAAACTCCAGCTTCCATGCATTAAATCATTTGTTGTGGCATAAGCCATCTGTTCTCTCCATCCATAGGCATAAAATAAATAATAATCTCCGTAATAATTTCCCTGTTCATCCTGGCTGCGGTAAATCCATGGAGCTTCGGTAAATTGCTCAGGAGTGGTTTTCTCTATGATATCTTTACCAAAAAGAATCTGGCCGTCGCCATCAATATCCTTGACGGATATCATATCTTCATTCAGTTCACAAATATAATTTTTTCCGTTGCCCCAGTATAAATACCGGTGTTCCTCACCCTCCTCATCTGTTTCTATCCATACTGTCGGATCGATATCATTCCAGCTGGAAGATTCGTTGGTGGTGACAGTTCCTTTTACAAGAGGAGTTCCGATGTCTGTAAAGGGACCTGTGGGACTATCAGAAACTGCAACACCAATAGATTGTTTCCCTTCTGATGTACTGTCCCAGGAGCAGAAGTAGAAATAGTATTTATCCTTATATTTGATAGCCTGGGAAGCCCATGCGGAGTTGTTATCTGCCCAACTGATGTTTTTACAGGATAAAATCACCCCTTCATAAGTCCAGTTTAACATATCTGTGGATGAATAACACTGCCATTCCGGAATGACATAGGAATCTCCTGTGGCAGTATCGTGACCGGTATATAAATATACCGTATCACCATCTACCATGGCAGCGGGATCTCCACCATAAATCATAGTTCCGTTTTCATTAAATCCGGTAATGGGATTATTATGGATGCTTTTTTCCAGGGTGATGGTATTATCTTTTTCAGGGGAGTCGCTGCTGCACCCTGACAGCAGGACTGTGACTCCCATTAATGTAATCATTTGATATAATCTGGTTTTTTTCATGATAACTCCAATCATTATTTCGTTTTTACACGAAGTACCGTGACAGAATACTGTGGTACAGTGTAGTTAAACTGATTGCTAATGCCCGATACCTCTGAACTTACCATGGTAACATCTTCCTCTGCACCAAGGATATTATCGTTTTTCAGACTGGTGCCGGCTACCACATCCAGAGATGCGGTATCTTTGATTGTATCTGTTCCGGTGATATTGATGGCAAACGTTTTTGGATATTCGGTTTCATTGACCATCTTAATAATGATATCTCCGGTTTCATCTGTACTTACTACATGGTAGCTTTCTGCAGAAGCAGTGTCAGGAAGATCATAATCGATATAAAGCTCATCATCAATATAACATTTGATATTTGTGTCTGTTACTACGACTTTTAATTTGTAAGTAGTAGCTGTTTTGATGACACAGTCTTTGATTGTGCCGGAAAGCTGGCCGGATTTTGCCCCGTCGCTGACCATCTGCAGGCAGGATAAGGTATTATCCCATCCACCGATATTCCAGAAGTAATTATTATTTTTATTCTTAACGGCAATTGGAATCAGGAAACCTTCTCTACCCGAAGTTTTTGTTGCTTCTAGCGTATAAGTATAATCGCTCCAAGAAGTATCTCCAAAGTAAACAGTACTTCCTGTTGTTTCGTAAAGTCCTGTATCTGTGGAGGTGCTTGACTGTATCAGACTGCCATCTTTTATACTCCAGTTTCCGTCAGCAATCTTTGTCCAGTTTTCAGAGAAATTATCTTTTGAGAAATCATCTTCTCCCAAAGTTTCACCGGTTTTATTGTTTACGATTTTTACATTATCAAATTTAGCTGCAGTATTCCAGGTTCCCACACCGACTTTACCGATAAATGGTTCTTCCTCGATATCAGCACCGATTAATTCGGAACTTAAAAGAGAGGTACCTGCATTAACTGAAAAGATTTTCTGCACATAATAGTTTATGGAACAGGTAGATGTATGATTATTGAACCATATCAGATCCGGGGCCCAGTGCATTGCAGTCAGATTACCGAAGAGAGGAGCATAGGCAGCCATTCTTACGATATCACCATTACGTTCCAGACCCGTCATATAGGCAGCTTCTGCAAGTGCAGCTTTCAATGTGTTTGACTGGGCTGCATATTCGCCCAAAAATACTTGTATACCACCGCCATATTTAGTGTCGGTCATGGAATCTGTATCTCTGCTGTAATTCTTTTCGTCATAATAATCGGCATGCTCCAGGAACCAGGATGGGTCATTATAATAATGATGGTCAATTGCTCCTGCAAAATCATTGATAGTCTTACCAGGATTATTTTCTAACCATTCTGCAGCATCTTCATAAGCATACATGTAATCTGCTCCACTGTCCCCATCATCCGGTCCGGCAGAGAACATAAGCTCAATATCACCATAAAGTTCTGGATTTTCTTCTTTGGCCTTCTCAAAGGCATCTACAAATGCTGTATAATGGGATACAAACTTATCGCCCCACTGTTCATTTCCGATTCCGATGTATTTCAGCTCAAAAGGTTCTTCATGTCCCATGGAAATACGGACGGCACCCCACTTGGTAGATGCATCACCCCGGCAGAATTCCACAAGGTCAAGTGCATCCTGTACATACTGCTGAAATTCGGCACTGTCCAGAGAAGGGGAAGAACCATTGGACTGAAGCATACAGCATATGCCACAATTGAGTACAGGAACACCTACTGCACCGATGTCTTCAGCCAGAAGGAAATATTCATAGAATCCCAAGCCGTAAGTCATATAAGAAGGATATTGATCGTTGGTGGCTTTTTCATCGGTCCAGATATTCTGTCCCTGTTTACGGGCAGCCACATCTCCGTATGTACCATTAAATAGTAAAGGTTCTCCATCTGCTCCGACACCAATGGAATCTTTCCA
Organism: Lachnospiraceae bacterium; assembly: GCA_034172985.1. GTDB lineage: Bacteria > Bacillota > Clostridia > Lachnospirales > Lachnospiraceae > CAG-303. The sequence goes on along the minus strand of JAXFDY010000105.1, from coordinate 9,966 downwards.
GTCATAAGCGGTAGCCAGGGATACACCTTCAACGACACATCCGCCAGGGAATCTTAAGAAAGAAGGCTCTAAAGCTTCCAGTTTTTCGGCAAGATCTTTTCTTAAGCCATTTTCGCGTCCCTTATAAGTATCCTCAGGGAAAAGAGAAACCATATCGATGGCTGCTTTTCCGGTATCAATCGTCACTTGTAAAGTAACCTTTGAACTGGAGGTTACGGAAGAAGTAAGTACCAGTTCATATTTCTTCCAGTCTGCCGTGATGGATTCCACGTCTTTTGAGGCAATGACGTCTGTTCCATTTAAGATGGAAATATGTAAAGGACCGGTATATCCGTCGATTCCTTTTGCATATATGGAAAATTTATAGTTGGCATTCTGCGTCACAGACATTCCGTCCAAAAATCCGGAATTGGCGATTCCAGCAGGAGCAGAAGATGTATTCTCTAATAATAAATAATTCGGATTGTTGGCATTCAGACAGCCGGAAGTATCTGTTTTTACTACAGAAGATGTAATCGTTCCCACATCGCTCCAGGCATGCTTTTCATCTCCGGCTGCAAGACTTGTGAATTCGAAGGAACGGTTTTGTACCATTTCCGCATATAACCCTCCGTCAGCAGCAAAATTAATATCTTCGATAAAGATACCATAAAGCAAATCGCTGATATCATGAACTTTGATGGATGAATCAATATTCAGTGTATAGTTACTTTTTTCTGTGTCATAAGCAGCGACTTCGCCAGCTTCTCCATAAATAGCAGCAGTGGTTTCTTCTTCTGTTGCTTCGGGTTTATTTGCCACGGATTTTGTCGTGGTTTCCTGTGGCTCATCATTTTTATCCCATGAACACCCGGTCAGGGAAAGAATGGAGGCACATAAAGCAATGCTTAGTGCTGTGACTTCTTTTTTTTGCATAAAAATCCTCCTCAAAAATTTTGATTTTTCTAATAGTTTTTTTGCATCTGTAGGTATTATATACTATTTAGAAAAGAAGTGTCTATGATATTACTTGTTTAGAATTTGATTTTTTCTGCTAAAATAGAAAAATGACCGACAGATTATATCATGTCGGTCATTTTAGAATGATGATGCCATAATAAATTTTGGATGCAATGTATCTCACTGGATTTTTTTTGTCCAATAGGAAGTCCATCAATAGAAGCTGCAAGCTGACATATTTTTGTAGTACTGGTTATCAGTACATAGTCGGCATTTTTTAAATCCTGTAAAGTAAAATGCTGCTCAAATACAGGTATTTGAAGTTTTTGACAGACTTCTATGAGATTTTTTCGTCCAATTCCCGGAAGAATTCTGTTATCGGCAGGTGCCGTGAATAATGCATGATCTTTCATCATATGAATATTACTGTGAGAGCATTCAGTAATCAATCCATCCCGTATAAATACCGCTTCATCACATCCGGATGCTTTGGCCTGCTCAGCGGCCATCACATTCGGCAGCAGATTTAATGTCTTGATATTGCAGTGAAGATAGCGTGTATCCGGGAGAGTAATTAATTTTAACTGTTTTTCCATGTCAGGTATCTGACCTTTAGTTACAGTAATCCAGAGATTTGCTTTGGATTCTGGAAAGGTGTGGGTTCGCACAGCCGTGCCACGGGTTACCTGCCAGTAGAGCAGTTTTGTCTCATGGTCTGAGTGGGCGGCAGTAGAAAGAAGGATATCTTTTAATTCTTCTTTTGAATAATCCATGGAAATTTTTATTGTTTCGGCACCCTGATAAAAACGTTCAATATGAGCATCCAGATCTCTGGCTATATCGCCGTCTACCAGGACTGATTCATAGATGCCGTCTCCGAAAAAACAGGCCCTGTCATTCATAGGGACGGTCATTTTTTCTAAAATGCCCAGTTTTCCATTGTAATATCCGATATTTGACATTATCTTGTTACTCCTTTATCATAAGAAGAAAATAAATGTATCAATAATGAAAACAGGAATCAGGCAGCTGACTGACCATGCCATATATCCAAAGAAAGATGGCATTTTAATCTTATTTCCTTCGGCAATCGATTTAATCATAAAGTTTGGAGCATTTCCGATATAAGTATTTGCTCCCATAAAAACTGCACCACAGGAAATAGCAAGAAGCATTGTTTCAGGTATGGCTACAGAGCCAATCATAGCGTTTGTGGCATGGAGAGATAATGCTGTCTCAAAGAACACCAGATAAGTAGGTGTATTATCAAGGAAGCTGGAGAGAGCGCCGGTTGCCCAGAACATCTGCCAGTTCTCTGTCAGACCAAGCTCATTACCTCTTGCAGATAAAATCAACAGTGCAGGAATCATGGTGATAAAGATACCGATAAATAAAGTAGCAACCTCCTGTATTGCATCCCAGGAGAAATTATTTTCTACACGAATCTCTTTTTTTGTTGTGCAGAAGGAGAGAAATGCGGCAATTAAAATAATTCCCATTTCAATCATAGTCGCAAAAGAAAGTACCACATCGCCTTCAATGCGGATTCCTTCGGCAAATACATCGCTGAAATTTCCCAGAGAACCGCTTAATACAACTGCTCCGATGACAAAAAGCAGGAAAATAAAGTTGTGGGCACCTTCGATATGAATGCCTTTGTCGGAATCAGACGCATCCGGTTTCAGACCATCTGCCAGATCCTTTTTATAAGCACGAGTATCAATTACAAAGTATAAAAGCAAAAGAAGAACTGTATTTAAAACAAGTACCGGGAACAGATGGAAACTCCATGTAAACGGAACACCATGCATGAATCCCATCAAAAGAGGAGGATCACCGATAGGTGTGAGACATCCTCCAATATTAGATACCAGGAAGATAAAAAATACAATCGTCTGTACCTTGCGTTTTCTCCATGCATTTGCTCTGATGACAGGGCGGATTAACAGCATGCTGGCACCAGTTGTACCAAACCAGCTGGATAGACAGGTTCCGATTAATAATAAAATCACATTGACAATCGGAGAACCCGACAATTTTCCTTTAATACAGATATTACCTGACACACAGAATAAACCAAAGAGTAATACAATAAATGAAACATAGTCACCAAGAATGACTTCAAGTAAATGATTTACAGCCGTATCAACTCCATATCCGATGGCAAATGGCACAAGAAACAGGATGGACCAAAATGCCACAGCGGCACCTTTGTATTTTTCCCACCATTCACCATTAATCAATGGGAAAATAGCAATAGACAAAAGCATGCCGGCAAATGGAATGCAGTATGCGAATGATAATGTTGACCCAAGCATGAAAAATCCTCCTTATATAAAAATTAAAAGTATGCTATTTAAAATCGCAACCGACTTATAATAGCACACTTTTAAATAAGAAGCAATAAAAATAAAATTTTTCTAAAAATTCTGTCAAATAATTTTTCCGCCACCGATCACATACTCGCCATCGTAAAATACAGCAGCCTGTCCGGCTGTTATGGCCCGTTGTGGTTCGTCGAAAATAACATGGGCTTTTTTTCCGTTTGGAACGATGAGAGCAGGAGCTGCTTTATGGGAATATCGGATTTTTACCTGAGCACGGAAACTTTCTGTAAATTCATCTTTCATAATCCAGTTAATATCTTCTACATCCATTTCATTATGAAATAATTCATCATTTGTACAGAGAACTACCTGATTGTGCTCCGGATTTTTTTCTTTCACATAAAGAGGAGCAGGAAGGGAAAGTCCCAGTCCTTTTCGCTGGCCAATGGTGTAGTGAATCAGTCCTTTATGTTTTCCGAGAACGTTGCCCTCTGTATCTACAAAATCACCTTCAGGATAATGCTTTCCGGTTGTTTTCTCGATAAAAGCTGCGTAATCTCCATCAGGTACAAAACAAATATCCTGACTGTCATGTTTGGCTGCATTAATCAGTCCATGTTCTTCGGCAATTTGCCGGGTTTCTGTTTTTTCCAGACGTCCAAGAGGAAACAGGGTGTGTCTTAACTGTTCCTGTGTCAGGGAATACAGCACATAGCTTTGATCCTTTCTGGGATCGGCAGCTTTTTTGAGGAGAAAACGTCCATCTTTTTCTACAATATCCGCATAATGACCCGTTACGACGTACTCACATTCCAGTTCCAGTGCACGGCGGTACAGCTCCTGAAATTTCAGATATCGGTTGCAGTCAATACAGGGATTTGGAGTTTCACAATTTTCATAGGCATGGATAAATCGGTCAATGACCTGATGCTTAAAATCAGCCTTAAAATTGAAAACATAATAAGGAAAATCAAGAGTCTGGGCAACATTTCTTGCATCTTCAATATCGTCAAGGGAACAGCAGGTTTTTTCTGCTGTTTCATGAATATCTTCATTATCATAAAGTTTCATGGTTACACCGATAATATCGTAACCTCTTTCTTTCATAAGATAGGCAGCTACACTGCTGTCAACTCCGCCACTCATGGCAACTAGAGCTTTTTTCATATTCAGTCACACCAATCCTTTCAAACAAAGCAAATAAGACGAGTCACCATAAGGGGAAACCTATGGTGACTCTTCCTATAAGGTTAATATTATGTTCTTATCAAATAGTAAATCGATAGATATTACTAACATATGGTTAGTATAATATACTTAGCAATAAGATGTCAAGTATATCTTAGATTTTTTTAAGCTCATAAACATAATCGGAATTTCTGGCAACTTCCGGTGAATGTGTGACAAGAATGACACATTTTCCGGATTTTGCCAATCCCCGTAATATGCTGATGATTTCGGCCTGGGTTTCCCCATCCAGATTTCCGGTAGGTTCATCTGCAAGAATGATATCAGGATCATAGGAAAGTGCTCTGGCTATGGCAACCCGTTGCTGCTGACCGCCGGATAGTTTCAGAACTCTTCTGTTTGCTTCTTCGCGGCTGAGTCCTACCATCTCTAAAAGTTCATATGCACGGGCTTTTTTATTTGGAATTTTTTTGGATGAGATATCCATGGAAAGTACCACATTTTCCAGGGCAGTAAATTTTGTCAGCAGATTATAGGACTGAAATACCACACCTACATATTTGCTTCTGAAATCATATTTATTCACATGTTGAATATTTTTTTCGTCATAATAGATCGTGCCGGAGGATGGTTTCGTTAATCCTGACAAAATCGAGAGGAGAGTGGTTTTTCCGGCTCCGGATTTACCTACAATGGAATAGATATGTCCTTTATCGAATTCATAGGATACATTCTGCAGGACAGGTGTTTTATCATAGGCAAAACAAATATTTTCAAGTTTTAATATGGACATATAGATTCCTCCTAGTCTCTGTTTGATAATATTTTTAATGGGTCATAACGCATAATAAAGATAATGGAAGCTGCGCTGGCGACTAAAGTTAATAAAATTCCAATGCCAAAAAGTTCTGCAAATACTGTTAAATCTGTCGCAGAGGAAACCTGTGATACATAAGACACGGTCTCTTTTTGTGTTATGTCAGGCATTTTCTTCTGGGCGTTTCCCAGATCTCTACCGAAAGATACTTCCTGTTGCTCTGTCTTGGAGTTTTCCGCTTCAATCTGTGATTCCAGAAGGGAATTAGTCACAGGAACGGAGGAAACTGCACCTATGATACCTCCGAGAAGTAATGCAATAAACGTGACTACTAGTGTTTCAAGCATAAATTGTATGGACACTTTTGATTTCTTCATGCCGGCAGCAGTCAGAACGCCAACTTCATATTTGCGTTCTCTTACACTGAAGATATTCAGCACTACAAGAACAACAGCACCAATGCACAGTACTACGATAAGGAAATAAAGTGCCATCTGGCTCAGATTCTCCAGGGGAAGAAGACTTTGTTCATATGTAGACACATTGTCGGACGATACGGTATAACTGTCTGACAGTCCCATGTCATATACGTCTTCCGAGAATTGTTCATAATCTTCTACATTTGCAAATACATAAGTTCCCGAAAGCTGCTCTGGAACAGCTGTGGTAGTCTGTCTTCCTGTATTTTCATCTGTCTCAATAATTGTATTTTCTGAGGAATCATTCGTGATTGATTTTAATGCATTGTAGCTTAAGTAAATATGATTGGCGGGATCTGTGGAGGAAGAAAAGCCGCCCATCATATTGCCATCGGATACAGTTGACTGGGAATTGCTGTAAATACCAATTACATTTATTTCGTAAGATTCGTCTTCATTATTTGGATTTACAATCGTGATAGTGTCGCCTGCGGAAATGTCATTGTAGGAAGCAAGTTCATCAGAGATGACGCAATCAGGAGAAGAAGAACCTTCTTCAAACATGGTTCCTTCTGTGATACTGCAGGTTCCGTTGATAAAGTCTGTCATGGCAGCATCAGAGCTATATCCGATTATAGTGAAATCCCCCTGAGTACCCATGGAACCCATACGAAATCCCATTTTGTTGTTTTCCTGCTCTTTGTTATTTCCTTCTCTTCCATACGGTGATACATCTGTATCATCAGATTCGTCGTCGGATACAGAAGTAACGACTGCTTCAAGGTTATCATTTCCATTCATGGAAATGGTAAGTGTGTAGTAGAAGTCGGAGACGGTATCAGCAGAAGCATAAGTGAGTAATTCATCAATGGTCAGTTCCTGAATATTCTGGAAGTTTTGGGAGAAGGAAGATTTATCAAAAGAGCCTTCCTGTTTCATGTTTTCCATCATAGAAGTACGATCCACGGAAATCTGAGCCGTAATGGACAGATTTTTAAGGGCGTCTTCTCTTGCATTGGCAGCGGCCTGGCGGATGGATAATCCGAGGCATGTGGACACTGATATGACAAAAACAATAATTCCGATTAAAATATTTCTGCCTTTTGAGCGGGAGATGCTTTTTAAGGCATTTTTTAAAACATACATAAGATCCTCCTTTTGAGTGTTATATATTTACGTATTTGAGGATAAAAGGCCTGGGTGAAAGTAAATTGATGTGAAAGTGAAAGTTAGGTGAAAATTCGTAAGGATATTTTGTCTCATAAAGATGACAAAAAAAGTGGTTGATGTTATACTACAAAAAGATATATTAAAAATACTAGAAAATGAGGTTGAGAGATGAGTTTAGCAGTTGTGACATTGAAAAAAGGCGAGGGTAGAACGATTAAAGCCGGTGGTATGTGGATTTTTGATAATGAGATTGATTCGATTAGTGGAAATTTTGAGAATGGAGATATGGTGCAGGTTCAGGCATTTAATGGATATCCTATGGGAAGGGGATTTATTAATGTAAATTCTAAAATAAGAATCCGTCTCATGACCAGAAATGAGCATCAGGACATTGATCAGGATTTTCTTGAGATGAGAGTGAGAAATGCATGGGAGTATAGGAAAAATGTAGTAGATACAGGCAGTTGCCGTGTGATTTTCGGAGAAGCGGATTTCCTTCCGGGAATTGTGGTTGACAAGTTTGAAGATGTGCTTGTAGTTCAGTCACTGGCACTTGGAATAGATCAGTTTAAGCTGCAGATTGTGGAAGCTTGTAAAAAAGTTATGGCTGAAGATGGCATTTTTATCCGTGGCGTATATGAGCGGAGTGATGCCAAGGTTCGTACGAATGAAGGCATGGATAGAATCAAAGGATTTATCGGGAATGAATTTGATACAAAAGTGCAGATTGTGGAAAACGGTGTAAAGTATTATGTGGATGTAAAAGATGGACAGAAGACGGGATTTTTTCTTGATCAGAAATATAACCGTCAGGCTATTCAGAAGCTTTGTAAGGGAAAAAAGGTTCTTGATTGTTTTACCCATACAGGTTCCTTTGCATTAAATGCGGGGATTGCCGGTGCGGAAAGCGTACTGGGTGTAGATGCATCTGATCTGGGTGTACATCAGGCAGAAGAAAATGCCAGATTAAACGGATTAGAGGACAGGGTAAAATTTGTATGCAGAGATGTATTTGAATTGCTCCCTGAGCTGGAGGAAAAGGGTGAGAAATTTGATGTGGTGATATTGGATCCCCCGGCTTTTACAAAGTCAAGAAATTCCATCAAAAATGCAACAAAGGGATATAAGGAAATTAATATGAGAGGAATGAAACTATTAAAAGATGGTGGATTTCTTGCTACGTGCTCCTGTTCACATTTTATGGATTATGAATTATTTACGGAGACAATCAACAAAGCTGCACATGATGTACATAAGAGATTGAGACAGGTTGAATATAGAACACAGGCACCGGATCATCCAATTCTCTGGGCAGCAGATGAATCCTATTATCTGAAATTTTATATTTTTCAGGTTTGTGATGACAATAAATAACCGATAAGGAGACTAAATAATTATGAAAAAGCTGACTTTGGATGGGACAGGCTGGAAAAATAAAGAAGATTTATATGAATATCTTCATAAGAAAATAGATCTTAATCAGGATAATCTTGATGAAGTATATCGATATTTTGCTGAGTTGACAGAAGATACCATGGTTACTATCGTAAATGCAGGAATGGTAAAGCAGTATCTTGGAAATTATGGAGGAAGCCTGATGAAAATACTGGAGAAAGCAGGTCAGAAGAATCCTCATGTGAAAATTCGCATCGTCTATAAAACCGGAGAGAAAAAGTTTCCTAAGAATAAAGAAGAGAAAAAAAGCGGATGTCCTTATGCCGGCAAGTGCGGCGGATGCAGTGGTCAGAAGAAGAGTTATCAGGAGGAAACGAGACGAAAACAGAAGTGGGTGGAAAGTCAGCTTGGAAAGCTGACCAACGTAGATGATATGATTACAATGCAGCAACCCTATCATTACCGGCATAAAGTTCATGCGGTGTATTCTACAGACCGCCGAGGAAGAATTATAGCGGGCTCCTATGAGGAAAATACCCATCGTGTGGTAAATGTAGAAAAATGTATGATTGAAGATGAGAGAGCAGGCGCAATCATAAATACTATCAGGGATTTGATGACTTCTTTTAGAATCAGGCCATTTGACGAGGACCAGGGAACAGGGATTCTCCGCCATGTGCTAATCCGCTGTGGATATGCCACAAATCAGATACTGGTAGTTATCGTTACCTCAGAGGCAGTATTTCCTGCAAAAAAACGGTTTGTGAAGGAATTAGTTCACCGACATCCGGAGATTACATCTATTGTGCAGAACGTGAATGGTAAAAAGACAAGTGCAGTTCTCGGCAGTAGTGAAAATATATGGTATGGACGGGGTTATATTGAGGATCAGCTGTGCGGGAAGGTATTTCGTATCTCACCGAAATCTTTCTATCAGGTAAATCCGGAGCAGACGGAAATATTGTACCGCACTGCTATAGATGCTGCAGAACTGACAGGTAGGGAATGGGTGATTGATGCATATTGTGGCATTGGAACGATTGGCATAATAGCAGCCGAACAGGCAGGGAAAGTAATCGGAGTGGAATTAAACAAAGATGCAGTGAAAGATGCTGTGGTGAATGCCAAAATGAATCATGTGGAGAATATTCGCTTTTACCAGGGGGATGCCGGAAAGTTTATGGTAGAGATGGCTGAGATGGGACAGCATGCAGATGTGGTATTTATGGATCCACCGCGTTCGGGCAGCAGCGAAGAATTTTTATCTTCTGTAGTGAAGTTGGCACCTCAGAAAGTGGTTTATATATCCTGCAATCCTGAGACAATGAAAGATGATTTGATCTATTTGATGAAGTATCAGTATCAGATCAGGAGCTGTAAACCAATAGACTTATTTCCATGGACAAAACATGTGGAGACGGTTTGCTTACTTTCAAAGAAACCTTGATTTTATGCGGGTTTGAGGGAGTTTTTTGGGAATATGTGACTGTGTTTTTAGCAGGAAAATTTGAAGGGCTGTTTAGTCATGCCGGAAAAATTCGTAATTACAATATCACGAAAAAAGAGTGGATATATGCATCATTCGATAGTATTCGAGCCACACTTGACTATGATTTTTCACAGGAGAAGAACTTCTCCTACGAAGGATTGACCATAGATGAAGCTGTTCGTCATATTGCAAAGTTCACTTCAGGAATATGGCAGATTCATC
>JAXFDY010000133.1:0-50508 GCA_034172985.1 Lachnospiraceae bacterium | reverse complement strand
CTAAAAAAGAGCATAAAAAAAGCACTTTCAGCTTTTTATAGCCAAAAGTGCAATTTTCCTTATAAATTAAGCATTTCTTGACATGTCTACCACTACCAGTTCTATTCCGACACTTACTGGAATTTCTCTTTTTAACTCCTTTTCCAGTACATTTTCCGCATATGGTTAAAACAATAAATGGTCGAAAAACTGAGTAAAATCAAGGATTTCTAGCTATCGGCTCTGAATAGCAACACGGCAACTTCCACATGCACAGTCATCGGAAATTGGTCTACAGCACATACTTTCTCAACCCGATATCCCCGTGCCTGCAGTACTTCCAAATCCCTGGCCAGGCTGGTTGGTTTACAGGAGATATACACCATTCGGTCTACTCCGAAATCTATGATTTTCTCCAGTGCCTTTGGATGAATTCCATCTCTTGGGGGATCCAGCACAATTAAGTCAGGTTTTTCCTGAAGTTCATCAATCACCTTAAGCACATCCCCGGCGATAAATTCGCAATTATCCAACCCGTTAAGCTCTGCATTTATTTTGGCGGCTTCTACCGCCTCCTCTATAATCTCCACACCTACCACTTTTTTTGCGACTGGTGCAAGCATCTGGGCAATCGTTCCTGTACCGCTATACAAATCAAAGACAACCTTATCCCTGGTTTCTCCCACATATTCTCTTGCTTTCTGATACAGAACCTCTGCACCGAGGGAATTTGTCTGAAAAAATGAAAAGGCTGAAATCTTAAACTGCAGGCCCAGTATTTTTTCTATTATATAATCTCTTCCGTATAATATCTCTGTTCGATCACTTTGTACAACATCTGAGAGACTATCATTATAAGTATGCAGAATCCCTGTGATTTTTCCATAATATTCTCTTGAAAGAATCAGTTCTTTCAATTCACTTAATAAAGCTTCCTCCGTGATTTTATTTGCTTCCCCGCACTCTTCATAATGGGAAGTTGTCACTAGATTCACAAGGATTTCCCCTGTCTTGATAGCTCTTCTGATTACCAGATGACGAAGATAACCGGTATGACGCATCTTATGATAATAAGGGATCTCTTTATCCAGGAAGAAATTCAGCACATCTGTCAGAATCATGTTATAATCAGCATGTACAATCTGACATTGATTCACCGTTTCAATATCATAAAAGCTTCCTTTTTTATGAAGTCCCAGTGCCAATGGACCTTCCTTATATTCATCCCCGAAAGAAAATTCCATTTTGTTTCTATATCCTACTTCCATGGGACTTCCAAGGATTCCCTCATACACATAATCAGAACATACCTTATCTACAATATTCCGGACTAAATCGCCTTTCAACTTCATCTGGGTATCATATGTCATATTCTGATAAGTACATCCCCCGCACACTTCAAAATGAGGACAAAGACCTTCCCTGTTTTCCAACGGAGATGGCTCCAGAACTTCCAGAAGTCTTCCTTCGCATCTTCCGCTATGTTTCTTTGATACAAAAAATCTGACTGTCTGTCCCGGCAAAGTACCTTTAATCGTTACTCTTGTCTCAGTATCTCCTTCTCTATATATAAAAATTCCTTTATTCGGGAACTCTAATTCTTCGATTTTTCCTATATATTCCTGTCCTTTTTTCATTCCTCTTTCCTCTTCTATTCTATATTTACCATGCATTTGCAAAAGAAATTAAAATTAGCTGTCACACTAAATGTGGCAGCTAATTCATCACTTCTTATAAATCGGTATCATCTTCATCTTCAAAGAAGTCATCATCAAAATCGTCATCAAAATCATCCACGAAATCATCACATGCCTTATCCGATACTTTCTTGTATACAAAATATGCAACGGCTGCAACAGCTAATACTACGCCGATGGCTGCCAAAACACAAATCACTGTGTTTTTCTTATTTTCTTCTGCTTTCTTTTTCTGAATCAACTCTCCTAATTTTGAAGCTGCAATAATCTGTTCCATATTATTCATAAAATACCTCCTTATTATATACACTATTCACATGCACTATCTAATTCTTCTATAGTATACCATATTTTAAAAAAATTACTATACCTTTTTTAATTTTGCAAATTGGGCAAATAACTTTTTCACTCCATAATTTTCAAATTGTACTGTTACTTCATAATCCCGGCCTGCATTAACGATAGAAACTACATTTCCCACACCGAACTTGATATGTTTGACCTGATCCCCCACATCATAGCCAAGACCATATGCACCGCCCAGATTTTGCGATGCCTGCGTTTTCTCCGGCTGGGCATATGAGGTTACAGATGAAAATCCTTTTTTTACCAGCCCTGATTGAAGTAAATCGCTGGCAGACATGGCTTTTTTCCCAAATCCGCCAAAGCTTCCCACTGGCTTTGTTCTGGCAAAATTGGCAGCCGGATAATCTCCCCGTTCCATAAGAGACATCGGTATCTCTTTTACAAATCTTGAGACTTTTCCATACTGTATCTCACCCCTGACCATACGGGATTTGGCATAAGTCATAGTGAGACTCTCCATGGCTCTTGTGATGGCTACATAGCAAAGTCTTCTTTCTTCTTCCACCTCTGTAGGGTCATCGTCGGTAATAGACATATAACTAGGAAACAATCCATCCTCCATACCACATAAATATACTTTAGGGAACTCCAGTCCTTTCGAACTGTGAATCGTCATAAGAACTACATAATCACTGTTTCCCTCATACGAATCGATATCCGCAACTAATGCAACTTCCTCAAGGAAGCCCGACAATGTAGGTTCTTCTGCACCAGCCTGATAATCTGCCAGCTTTGAAAACAATTCCTCTACGTTTTCGATTCTTCCCATAGCTTCCTCTGTATTTTCGTTTTTCAATTCCTCAATATAACCTGTCCCATCGATAATATCATCAAATACCTCTGTAAGAGGGAAATCACCTAATTTACTTCTATATACACGAATAGAATTGACAAACTCATGGATTTTATTTTTTGTACGTGCTGCTATGTCCATTTCATCAACCCGTTTTAAAGCATCAAAGAAACTGATTTCCTCACTGTCGGCAAAACTCTGTACTTTATCTAATGTAGTCTGTCCGATACCTCTCTTCGGAATATTGATGATTCTCTTAACAGCCACATCATCCCGGGCATTATCTACAGTTTTTAAATAAGCCAGTATATCTTTGACTTCTTTTCTCTGATAAAAGTTGACTCCGCCAAAAAGCTTATATGGAATATTTCTTGATATCAGTTTTTCTTCCAATGTTCTTGACTGTGCGTTTGTACGATACAGACATGCACATTGCCGGTAAGCATACACACCATCCTCTGCATTCTTTTTGATATCATCTGCTATTGCCTCTGCCTCTTCATATGCAGTATTATATTCCCTGAGAGCAATCTTATCTCCATCATCCTTTTCTGTCCAGAGTGCTTTATCTTTTCTTGTTGTATTATGGCTGATGACACTATTGGCAGCTTTCAATATATTTCCTTTCGAACGATAATTCTGCTCTAATTTAATTACCTTTGTATCAGGAAACACCTTTTCAAAATTCAGAATATTGGCAATATTAGCTCCCCGGAATTTATAAATCGACTGGTCATCATCACCCACTACACATAGATTTTTATATTTAGATGCCAGAAGACTGACAAATTTAAACTGTACCGTATTTGTATCCTGATACTCATCAATCATAATATATTTAAAACGTTCCTGATAATATTCCAATACATCCGGGCAGGTTTCAAATAATTCCACCGCTTTCACCAGCAAATCATCAAAATCCAAGGCATTATTTTTTTTTAGCTGGGCCTGATATTCCCGATATACATGGCCAATCCGGCTTTTTCCATAATTATCTCCACATTCTTTCAAATATTTTTCCGGAGAAACCAGCTCATTCTTCGCCGAGGAAATGGCTGATAAAACTGCTCTTTCTTTTAAGGTCTTTGTATCAATATTTAATCGTTTACAGATATCTTTTACGACAGTCTTCTGATCATCCGTGTCATATATGGTAAAATTATTATCATATCCGATACGGTCAATATATCTGCGCAGTATTTTTACACAAGAGGAATGAAATGTGGCTACCCAGATACTTTCCGAACCAAATCCTACCAAATCATCTACTCTCTCTCTCATCTCACCTGCAGCCTTGTTTGTAAATGTAATGGCCATAATATTCCATGGATTCACTCCCTGTTCCTCAATCAGATAAGCAATACGGTGAGTAATTACACGGGTTTTTCCCGATCCGGCTCCTGCCAGAATCAACAGAGGCCCCTCCGTAGAAAGCACAGCCTCTCTCTGTCTCTCATTCAATGTATCTAATAACATATTTCCTCCTAATGATGAAAAATAATAGGTGTTTGTGAAACTCCCTGGGGAGTTTCGCAAATGCCTAATGCAAAATAAGCAAAAGATAGATATCCGTCAAACGGATATCTATCTGGTTTTTCGCTATAATTATGTATGCAAAATCTATATCAGCTTCTGTCCGCAATTTCCGCAGAACTTTGCACCACCTGTAGGAGTTCCGCAATTTGGACAAAACTTAGGTGCATTTGAAGCTGTATTATTTGACATCTGGTTCACCATCTGCTGCCCCATCATCATCCCCATCTGCATACCGACCATGCTGGTAGCCATATTACTTCCTGCATTCTTTCCGTCAGCCATTGCATCAACCATGCTTACCTGCTGATATCTTCCCATATCTCCTACCATACTCTGTGATGCAACTTTACTCTGCATCTTCTGAATCTCTTCCGGATAAGAGAAGCTGGAAATATTAAATTCCGTAATCGCAATACCGATTTTACAGATTTCCATATCAAGATCTTCCCTGATGCCCTTGGAGATATCATAAGCATTTGCCTGCAGATTAAACATATCCTGGCCTTCTTTGGCAATCCATTTCATCAACAGCTGGTCAAGTACAGCCAGAACCCTTTCCTTAATGTCTTCTATGGTATATTGCTGCTTCACACCTGCAACTTTATCTATCAAAGCCTGATAGTCCGATACTTTACAGCTGAATGTTCCAAATGCACGGATTGGAAGGCCACCCGGCAGATTTAACTGAGGAGCCGGAATACTGATTACATTCTTTGTTCCCCACTTAATCGTAAATTCCTTTGTATTCACAAAGAGAACTTCTGCACGAATTCCACTGTTAAATCCAAATTTGAATCCTTTCAGGGAAGACAAAAACGGAATAATATCTGACTCTATATCAAAACTTCCTTCATCACTAAAAATTCCCTCTGTCTTTCCATTATACATAAATATGGCATCCTGACCCGGTCTGATAATTAATCGGCTTCCCTTCTTAATCTCATCATTACACCATTTCCAGAAAATCACATCATCGCGATATTCCTGCCACTCTACTACATTCGCAAGCTGATTGCCGAATAAACCCATCGCTTAAAACCTCTTTTCCTGTTAATTATTTACCCATTGAAGCTTTTAACGCTGCCAGTTCATCTTCCACACCCGGTGCGGCTGACTTTACATCATATTTTGCAGCAAGATCATCTACAGAGTCCCCTGTCTGATTCAGCTCTGCCATAGCATTTGCCTCATCCAGTCGTTTATCAATTTTTGCCTCCAGCTTATCAAAATCCGAAATACTGCTTCCTGCATTACTCAGCTTTGATGTCATTTTATTCATCTTTTCCTGTGTCTTTGCCACAGCAAGCTTTGCTTTAATAGAATCTCTTCTGGCATTCAGATCGTTAATATCACTTACCAGTTTATCATGCATCTGCTTCATCTTTGTTGCATTTGCCGCTGCCAGATCATATGCCTGCTGCAGTGACACTTTCTTTTCCTCAAGCTGTTTTTTCTTTGTAAGGAACTGACGTGCATCATCATCATTGCCGGCTTCTACTGCCTTAACTGCATAATTCTGCATCTTTTCAATCTCCTGATTACACTCATCTAAAGCTCTCTTGGCACGGGTTTCTTCCGCCATAACAGAAGCTGTCTCTGCCTTTACCTTGCCCAGGTCACTCTCCGCATTTCTCAGATACTGATCAATCATTTTTTCCGGATCTTCGCACTTATCAAGCAGTGCATTGATGTTTGAAGCCATGATATCCTTAAATCTAGTTAAAATTCCCATTATAAAACCTCCTGTAAACCTTTGATTACCATATAGTTTCCTCTATAAGCTTATATGCTCATTGACCATATTGTACCATATTTATTTTTTTGTGTCATCTAATATTTTTATAAAAAGCTATGGACATCATCACTTTAATATGTTAAAATCTTACATAATTAAAGAGCATAGGCATTAGGAGGCAAATATGGCAGATAAATTGAGAAAAGATGACGTAAAAGATTTGTTTGAAGCAATCCTTACTTTGAATGATGTAGAAGAATGTTATCAGTTTTTTGAAGACGTTTGTACGGTGAATGAAATTATCTCTCTCGCACAGCGATTTGAAGTTGCTAAAATGCTCCGCGATAAGCATACCTATAATGATATTGCCCAGAAAACAGGTGCATCTACTGCCACCATCAGCCGTGTGAACCGTTCCCTGAATTATGGAAATGACGGATATGATATGGTATTTAACCGTATGAAAAAGAAGTAGCAAATGCTACTTCTTTTTATTTATCATATCGTCAATAACAGTTTCTACCAGTTGTTTTTTCATATAGACATCAAAACACAGAAGACACAAAAGTGAAAATAATTTTAAATCCTCTGCGTCCTCCATATCCGCAAATGTGGTATTGGCAAGTTTTGTTTTTTCCTGCAAATCCTCCCTCACCATATCTATTATATCCGGCTGAAATTTAATAATCTCATTATAAATATGCTCCAGTGTCGGTTTACTTTCCCCACTAAAATGCTGCTCTGTAATCGGCTGCAATAATGTTTTAATATCACTAATCGACAATACATTTTTAAAATAATAGATTAATGTCAGAAGCAAAACATGATTTTTGGAATATTTTTTCTTGTCAGGAGAAGGTAACAAATCATTCTTTGCATAATTATTAATCATGGTTTTTGTCAGAACCTTATCCTCCGGATTTCTCTTGAGATTGCCGAGATGACTTTCCATAAATGTAGTTACCTGGTCCATATATAAATCTATATTCGGTATCTCATCTGCCTGTATTAAATTCATTTTATCAATAATGGATTCCAGTTTATTTGAAATATCTGCTGCCATTTTATCTCTCACTTTCTAAATAAGTACATAACTATCTGTTTTACCCATGCTTTCAATACATAGATTTATAGGATAGATTATATAGTATTTAAAACTAGATATCAAGAGTTTTTTACATTTATATATTCTTTTATTTTTTCCGGGTAAAAATTCATAACCAGATCCATCGGAAAATCAATCTCTTTTATCAGCTTTTCCGCATATTGATGTGAACCTACTTTGCTATAAAAATGTGCGTCACTGCCTATGATGACAGGAACTCGCTTTTCCTTACAGAGAAGCAGCATCTCCTTATCATTTTCCCATGCATTTTTTCGAAACCCCTTTGGATCCAGGGAATTATTATTTATCTCAAGCAGCGTATGGGTACTTTTTGCCGCATCTACAAGTGCCGGAAAATCCACCGGATATCTTCCGTCATCCGGATGCCCGATTATATGAATCAATGGATTCTCACAACATTTTATATAAGCATTTGTGTTTTCTTCTTTCGTTCCCGAGCAAATACACGGTCCATGCATACTGGCAATCACAATATCCAGACTTTTCAACAGACCTTTCTCCATATCCACATTCCCATCAAAATCAATGATATTTGCCTCAACTCCAAGAGCAAGCTCGACACCATCAATCTCTCTGTCTACCACACGAAGATTTGCAAAATAAATATCTCCACAGGAACCAGGCATACCTTTTGAATGTTCCGTGATTCCCAGCAGCCTGATGCCTTTTTCCCGAGCTGCCTCCGCCATTTCTTTTATCGTACTGTAAGCATGACCGCTTGCAAGTGTATGTGTATGCATATCTGCTAAATAATCCTGCATTCTATTCTGCCTCCATTTTTTTTATAATTCTGAAAATATCTGTCGGAGTTTCTGCAATATATTCTGCCCCTGCTTCCTCCAGCTCATTTCCTTTTGCAAAGCCAAATTTTACACCCATGGACTCTATCCCTGTTTTTTTTGCACCGATCACATCGTGCTCTCTGTCACCAACCATAAGGATTTCACTTCTCTGATAGATTTCATCTACACCAAATCTGCAAAATGCTTCCTCAATCACTTCTTTTTTATCTGTTCTGCTATTATCCAGAAGACTTCCCGTAATATGGGTAAAATATGGTTTTAAACCAAATTTTTCTAAAATCCTTTCTGCGAAAACTTCCGGCTTTGACGTTGCCAATCCCAGAATATACCCTGCATCATACAAATTCCGGATGCATTCCTCCATTCCCTGATATGGTTCACACTCAAAAATACCAATATCCTTATAACGCTCACGATATAAGGCTGTGGCTTCTATTGCTTTCTGCTCATCAAATCCATAAAACCGGCTAAATGAGGTATGAAGCGGCGGCCCTATAAAAAAATCAAGGCAATCCGGATCTTCTACATGAATGCCGTAATGCTCCAATGCATAAGCCGCACATTTTGTAATTCCCTCTTTGGTATTCATTACGGTTCCATCTAAATCAAATAATATTAGCTTTTTTCTCATTTTAACAATCCTTCTTTTATCATATCTTCCAGTATATCCACAGCATCTTCAATGCATCCGCTGCAACTGCGAAGCACTTCGCCTGTGTCTACTCCTTTCAGATTTCTGCAGATAATACTCTGATTCTTTTCTTCAAATCTCCGGACATATTCTTTTGCCACTTTATGAATGCCAACTTTCTGTTTCACATCAGACGTATCACCATTATTCAAAATCATTCCGATAACTGCGATTCCTGCTGACACAGCACCACAGGTTCCTTTCATTCCGCCCATGCCGTACCCAAAAGCTGACATAATCTGAAAGACCTGGCTTTCTTCCATGCCCATCAAATCACAAAATGCACATCCCACTGCCTGACTGCAGTTATATCCTTTTCCATGTTTTTCCAAAGCAAGTTCTTTTCTATCCATCGTCTCTCTCCTTGTTATGTATAAATTTTATCTGCTTTTATTGTATCAAATCCCGCCTTTAATATCCAGTCATACTTTTTCTTTTTCTCTTTCCTGCTCCATAGTAAAGATTGACTTTCCCCCAAAAAACTGCTACACTGAACGAAGTGTCTTCGACACGAAATTTGTTTTTTAGGAGGCATACATGGATGCATATATAGGTTTTGCCAAGCTATACGACTTATTCATGGATAATATCGATTACGATGCCTGGGGAAAATATCTTTCTACTTTATTACAGGAATATGGAATAAAGAATGGCATTCTGCTGGATTTAGGCTGTGGTACAGGAACTATTACCGAATATCTGGCGGACAAAGGTTATGATATGATAGGAATTGACAGTTCTTATGATATGCTAAATGCTGCCCAGGAAAAAAAATATGCCAGCGGACATGATATTCTTTATCTCAATCAGGATATGCGGGAATTTGAATTATACGGTACTGTAGCTGCTGCCATCAGCACCTGTGATTCTCTGAATTACATTACGGAATATGATGAACTGATTCAGGTGTTCCGCCTTGTAAATAATTATCTTGATCCGGATGGTATTTTTATCTTTGACCTAAATACAGAATATAAGTTTAAAAACATCGAGAACAACACTATTGCAGAAAACCGTGAAGAAGGAAGTTTTATCTGGGAAAATACGTTCTATGAAAAGGAACATATAAACGAATATGCATTAACAGTTTTTGCCCCTTGTGAGGACGGACGCTATGAAAAATATGAAGAATTTCATTATGAACGTGTCTACTCTATGGAAGAAATAAAAACCGCCCTGGCAAAGGCAGGTATGACTTTTGTTACTGCATATGATGCGTTTACACATCAGCCACCCACAGAAACCAGTGAACGGATTTGTGTAATTGCCAGAGAACACGGAAAAACAGATAGAAAGAATGAGGAATAACGAATGTCAGATTATATCGTACGGGCAACCGCCGCAAATGGCCAGATTCGTGCATTTGCATCAACTACTTGCGATTTAGTTGAAAAAGCCAGACAAATTCACAACACCAGTCCTGTGGGCACAGCAGCTCTCGGCCGTCTTCTCACCGCCGCAGGTATGATGGGATGCATGATGAAAGGGGACAACGACCTTTTATCCATTATTATTAATGCGGATGGTCCTATGGGAAAAACCGGTGTGACAGCGAATGCCAACGCCGACGTAAAGGGATATATCAGTAATCCTGATTTCCAGAACCCCCCAAATTATTTTGGAAAACTGGATGTAGGAGGTGCCATTGGAAACGGAACATTAAAGGTGATAAAAGACCTTGGTTTAAAAGAGCCTTATATCGGTACTACCGGTCTGCTTACCGGCGAAATAGCCGAAGACCTGACTTACTATTTTGCCACCAGCGAACAGGTTCCTACTTCTGTCGCCCTTGGCGTTTTAATGAATCATGATAATACCGTAAAACAGGCCGGTGGCTTCATCATACAGCTTATGCCTTTTGCAGAAGATGTAGTAATTGATAAACTGGAAGAAAGAATCAAAGAGATTACTTCCATCACTTCTCTGTTAGATCAGGGATTATCTCCGGAACAGATTCTTGAACAGGTACTTGGCGATTTCGACATAGAATTTAACGGCACACTGCCTACCAGATACCATTGTAACTGCAACCATGAAAGAGTTTCAAAAGTACTGCTGAGTGTAGGAAAAAAAGAATTGGAATCCATGATTGCAGATGGCAAACCAATCGAAGTAAACTGTCATTTCTGCAACACAAATCATGTCTTCTCAATTGAGGAATTAAAAATGTTATTAAAAAAAGCAAAATAAAAGGAAAAGAAGCAGTGCATACCGCTCTGCTTCTTTTAACATTCATAATCCATAAAACAATTGCTTATTCACATAAAACTACGATAATCATAATTTGTCTTCTAAAATGAAACACGAAAAATAATATCTAACGAAATTCTATATAGAAAAGGCACATTATTTAACCATGTGATTATAATCTTGTTACGTTTGTAGCCTGAGGACCCTTTGCTCCGTCAATTACGTCGAATTCAACAGCAGCTCCTTCATCTAATGCCTTGAAGCCATCTGCTACGATTCCTGAGTAGTGTACGAATACATCGTTTCCTGTCTCATCTGAAATGAAACCGTAACCCTTCTGGTTGTTAAACCATTTAACTGTACCTTTCATTGTGTACCTCCAAAAAAATAAAATAAAGTCTTACGACTTTCCTAAGAATATCATAATTGGTATTATCTGTCAATCAAAAATAATCTCCCTGTTTCGCCAATTTATCCTTGAAGAATTCTGAGAATAAAGGTATACTAAATGCATTAAATAATTTTGCAGAAAATGGTGATTATATGAAACGCTTTAAAAAACTGAATATTCTGACAGAACTCCGCCTTTTGTCTCTGCATCATATGATTTTTCCGGCAATTACAATTGCGATATGCTTCATTCTATTAAATCTCATTGATTTTGATAATGTATTTCGTCCAACCACATATAAAAATTCGTTTGATGCATATCTTGCTTACACAAATGGAGAAGAGAGTGTCACTGTAACGATCCCTACCTTGAAATATACCGGATATAATATTATGAAGGGGGACCGTGTTGTCTCTGTGTATTATTATGATTTGACAAGTGATAAATGTATGTTTTATAAACTGGATATGCAATACGAATCTGTCGAGGATATTCCCAGGACGTTAACAGATGTCCATATATCAGGGAAGCTGGTGGAGCCGGACGGACTGGCAAAAAATATGATGGAATCTTTTGCACAGTCTATCTCATGGAATTATGAAAGCCTTCGTGCTTGCTCTTTCCCTGTTATTATGGATGAAAAAGAGTATAATCCGAATGTTTACTATTTCTTATATATATTGATTCTGGTGGGAATTTTTTACAGCCTTTATGTTTTGGCAACGTGTATCATACTGTTTATTGCACCATATCTGCATCCTGCCTATTTCAAAATCAAACCTTACTATAAAGATATGTCCTATTTTAAGATGATTGATATGATTAATAATAATCTCGATGAAAAGGTTCTGATTAAAGCCGGACGGATGTATATTACAGATTCTTTCTTTATTAATCTCGGAATACATGAAGTGTCCATTATGCCGTTAGACCAGATTGTTCTGGCATATAATCACGGTAAACTGATTACATTCTTTGGTATTCATATTAAGATGAATCACACACTCCATCTGAGAGGCTATAAAAATGTCAAAGTTCTTGCCTCAAGAAAGAAGGCAACACATGTAACCATTATTACAGATTATATCCGCGATAATTATCCAAATATTATCTGGGGACATACAAAAGAAAATATCAAAGCTTATAAGCAGATTCTTGCTACTGAAAAAGCGAATAATAAATAGGCGTTTGCAAAGCAAACGCCTATTATGCTAAATATCGTATTTCGAAGCTAACTGCGCCGGCGGAAGTTTCAGCATCTTCCGTATTGGCCATATGCCAATCAATATATTCACAATATAGATCACACATACGACAGCTACAAGAATATACCATGGGAAATAAAATTCCATTTCCATTGACGGAATCTGTGCAATCACATAGGAGACAAAAATCGTGAGTGCAACACCTGCCATGGAGGTATAAGTGGTGATGATAAAATTCTCATACGCAAACATTCCTATGATACTATACTTTGAAATACCCAGCATGCGATAAACACCTAAATCCTGCATTCTCGCAATGGCATTGGCTTTCATCATAAAGTATAGAATAATAAGGCTGATTAAAAATATGGTTGCCATCATCAAAATACGGGCTCCGATTTTCTGATTTCTCTCTGTCTCATACTTTTCCAGTACTGTCTCATATCCGTTCTGAATCTTTATATTCAGGCTCTGTGCCACAGTTTCTGGGATGGCGGCTCTGATGAGTTTCTCTGCCTCTTCTGCACAATCAGCCTGATCCACATATAGATAACATTGCTTATAGGTATCCATAATAGCCTTTGCTATACCATCGCAGGCATCTTCAGAAATAATATAATCCACACCGTAGCTCGTCGGGAAATATCCCACGACCTGATATTTCACTCCTCCTGTAAGTGTTCCGGTATACATATAATCTTTATATGTATCCTTCATCATCATTTCCATATATTCTTCATATGTCTTGCCACAGACTTCTACTCTCTTCTGATATTCCTCCTCATATTCTTCCAGTGTCTTTCCCCTGCTGTCGTTTCTGTTCTTCGCCCGCTCCAGGGACTCATATGCTTCCACCATACTTCCGTATCTCGCATCCATATCTTTATTAAATGTCGTCAGAAGTGTCTTTTCATCTACCAGAAGACGAATGGTGCCATCCTCAGAAACTCCTACATCTCCTGCCTCAAAACCTTCAAATAATTTTTCTGCCTTTGTATCTGTCAGAAAATTCAGGTTTCCACGGCTGAGCATCAGAATCACGTTTTCATCCATGTAAATATCAGGCTCTTCTGTCTCACAAATTCCCACGATTGTCAGCGTTAACCCGCTATCTGTGGTAATCGTACTGCCAAGTGCCTGTTTCACCTGCTTCATCACATTTTCAACCTGGGATGACTGAGCCATAAAATTTTCCAAAACCCATCGGTCTACCACAATCTCTTCGTCTGACTCCGGCATTTTCCCATAAATCAGATCCTTTTCATCTAATTTTTCAACAGATGCCAGAAAATAATTTTTCAGATTATAATCCGCATATTCCAACTGCTGATAACCGGAATATTGATAGGTCAGTTTTGTGACCGGCACAATATAAGTATCAAAACCATTTTTCTGAAAACTTTCTGTCATATCCGAAAAATATTCTTTATACTCTGCATCCGTAATCATTGTATCCTTTTCTGCGGTAACCAGATAATATCTGGAATCCGTCGTTACGAGAGATTTTTTCTCAATATGCATAATTCCAAGCAAATCCTGTACCGTCAGCACAATCAGAACTGCCACTGCAAACAGAGTGAATACCAGAAAAATCTGTTTTTTTCCCAGAACTGCAATATTGGTTTTTGCAATATCCATAATTTCTCTGGCAGTTATTTTCGGTTTTTTCGCTCCCTCAATATGCTCCAGCGTAAAATCTATCTGCTCCAGATCCTCCTGATTTGCCACCGGCTTATGAGCATCTATCATTTTCTTCTCATCTGCACTGCTTAAAAATACGAATTCCTCATCGCTCTCTGCATGAAGGTAAATTTTGCCATTTTCACAGATCACCTGTAGCTTTATTCCAGGAACTTCTTCATTTCCATATACCTGCAGGGAAATCCCCTGTTCCTGCACTTCCGTTTTTTCAAACTCCTTCAGATACAGGTTCGTGTCCTCTACATATTCATAAGAGCCTTTTTCTGTTCTGTCTATCTCTTTCTGAATTGTACCGTCTGCAATCCACAATATCCGGTCTGCAAAAAAATCTGCAATAGATTTTTCATGAGTTACAACTACAACCAGACAATTCTCTGATATTTTCTTTAGAATTCCCATGATTTTCATGGTGTTGGCTTCATCAAGATTTCCCGTAGGCTCATCCGCAAATATAACTTTTGGAGATTTTGCCAATGCTCTTGCAATGGCAATCCTCTGCTGCTGTCCACCGCTTAACTGAGAAACCAGCCGTTTTTTATATTTCCACATATCCACTGCACGAAGTACATAATCAATCCGTTCCTTCTTATCCTCATCCGGTATATCATAAAGGCTTAAAGCCAGCATAATATTATACTCCACTGTTCTATCCTGAAGCAGATAATAATTCTGAAAAATATATCCAAACTTTTCGTTTCTGATATATTCTTGATTTTTATCGCCAAACTTATGTACCAGGATATCATCTACTTCGATTTCACCGTCTGCAAAATCATCCAGTCCACTGATGGTATTCATCAGCGTGGTCTTTCCGGATCCGCTTTCTCCCAGTATACAGATTAAACCCGTATCAGCCAGTGTAATGGTGGTATTATTTATGACATGAATTTCATTTGCCTTACCCTTATGATAATACTTATTCAGATTTTTTATCTTAATCATGTTTTACCTCCCAATCACACATCTCTTCTGTTCTTTTTTCTTACCCTGCGTACACTCCGGTACAGACAATACATCATAACTCCCAGAATAAACAGATAAATCAGGTAATCAAATCCGTCATAATATCTGACAGCCGATGCGATATACGGAATATTCAATATTTTTGCCAGATTTACAAGCAATATAGTACCGATTCCCGCCATCACTGCATTGTAAGTAATATCCAGCCGGTTCATCCTGTCAATCACCGATCGGTTCATTCCCAGCAGAAGCATAATCCGGTAGTCTTTATTTCTTCCTCTCATCATGGTTTTAATCAGGAAAATTCCCACCACAAAAACTCCAAGTAATGCTGCTAATGAGATCAGCAACAGTGTTGTCTGTTCATTTGCTTTATCCGCATCATATTCCGTACCTCCTGCCCGGAATACACTGACCGCCTCATATCCCTCATTTTCAATGGCCTTTATCACTCTGTCCGTATAAGCATAATCTGTCATATAGACAGAAATCTGATAAGATTGCTGATCCGGATATATCTCATCAAAAAATTTCCTGCTGACTTCTACTACAGGTCCGCTATGCTGTGTCTCTCCTTCCAGAATCTGCATGGCTTCCCTTTGACGTTCATAGGTCTTTCCGTAAAACAGATAGGCAATCTCTTCCACCTTACTCTGATAATAAACCGTAGCAGCTCCCACACTTGCGGTAATATAAGCATCGGAATAATATTCTCTGGAAAGATAGATTTCATTTCCTCTTAAATCCTCATTCACAAGAAAGATAGGGTTCATGATAAGCGCCTTATTCACCTTTTCCAAATCATTTTCCGTACATTCCGGATTACTATCATATGTTTCCCCGGGTATAAGACCTTTCCCGGTCTCCCCCATAATACCGTAAAATGTATAATTCTCCAGCCTTCTTGTGGTAACATTCAACTGCTGTGCCAGCTCCTCAGAGATATAGACCTGCCCTTTTTCCCCACAGTCTGTAATACCTGTCACTACCGCATTCAGACAAATACTATTCTCTTCCCATACATTTTTCCGATTCAGATAAATCGTAATGTTTTCTCCAATCATCTTTTTATCATTTATGTTTAAAATAATCTCATTGGCAGTTTGCGGAAATTCGCCTTTTGAAATATCTTTTTCAGAAAGTCCTGATACTGTTTTAAGCATCTTGCTTCCATCAAGAATCGTTACGCTGATTTTATCCGGCAGGGAGGTTTTACCCTCTCTTACCCGAAATTGAAAAGCATAATCCGTATCTTCTTCCATCATATAACTGACATCATTTACCGTATCATACAAATCTACAAAATCCACATGGCTCAGTGACTGGAGTTTCTCCACATCCTCTCTTGTCATGGCAGTTTTGTCAGCCTTTTTTACACAAATTCTTGTCTGATCACCATTTGCATATGTCTGGTCAGAATAAACCTTCGCAGTGGAAAAATCCATATTTTTCTCAAAACTTCCAAAAAATATGTAGATAGCGGTAAAAATAAACAAAAATAATACCATAAGTACCAACAGGCTGTGAGGTTTTGCCTTTCTCATCTTATGCAATATTTTCCTTGCCAGAAGTTTTTCCTGCTCTTTCTTTTCCAAATCCTGGATTTGATCAAAATCATTTTTCTGCTCCAGACGGTTGGGACGCAGTCT
Organism: Lachnospiraceae bacterium; assembly: GCA_034172985.1. GTDB lineage: Bacteria > Bacillota > Clostridia > Lachnospirales > Lachnospiraceae > CAG-303. The sequence continues at coordinate 33,683 of JAXFDY010000133.1, read as the reverse complement.
GATATCCTCCTCCACTTCCCCGTCATGCATGCGGATTTTTCTAGTCACATAATCTTCTACCTCATCGTAATTATGTGTGACAATCAGGACTAATTTTTCTTTTGATAACTCGCTTAATATCTCAACAATCTGACGGCTGTTTTCCACATCCAGGTTTCCGGTAGGCTCATCCGCCACGATAATATCTGTTTCCTTTGCAAGTGCCCTGGCAATGGATAATCGCTGTTTCTGACCACTGGAAAGCTGGGTTCCTTTCTTTCCTGCCTGTTCCCTAAGTCCCACTTTTTCAAGGTACTCCATCGCCTTTTTATCCGCCTGCGCCTCTTCCATATCGGGATGAATAATAAAGAGGGCTGTTTTTACATTGTCAAGCGCTGAAAAAGAATCTATTAAATTATAATTCTGATAAATAAACCCAATTTTCTCTTTCCGGTAATTCTCCCAGTCAGCCTCATCATAATAAGAGGTTTCCTGACCTTTAAAATAAATTTCTCCATCCTCATAAGTGTCGGAACCACTGATTACATTTAATAATGTGGACTTTCCGCTTCCACTTTCCCCTGTAATTGCCACAAAATCTCCCATGGAAAATTCCAGATTTATTCTGTGAAGACCCAGTGCCACATTTCCATTACTTCTATAATATTTTGATACATCTACTAATTTTATCATGTGTTTTACACCTGCCTTCACTTTAAATATCATATTTTGCAGCCAGCTGTGCCGGTGGAAGTTTCAGCATCTTTTTTATCGGAAGAATTCCCACCATAATATTGGCCGTAAACAAAAATACTACAGTCAGTAAAACTACATACCAGGGATATGTCACCTGCATCTCCAATAAATCTATTCCTGCCAGACCAAACGTAACAAAGGTTGTTCCTAACACTCCCACAAGAGAAGTGTAACAGGATATCACAAAAATCTCCAGACCAAACATCGCTATGATATTTCCTTTGGAAATGCCTAGCATGCGGTAAACTCCCAAATCCTGCATTCTTGCAATAGCATTGGCTTTCATCATAAAATAAAGAATCACCATGGAAATAACAAATATGGTAATTGTAATCAGTATTCTTCCACCGAATTTTTCATGATTCTCTTCCTTGTAAAGCTGAACAGCTTCATCCGCCTCATTGACAAGTTCTACCTTCAGATTTACTTCTGCATGGCTATCCCCGATAATCTGTTCTAACTGTTTCTGTGCCTCTTCTACATTCTCTGTATCCATATACACATAAGCTTTCTGATAGCTACTCATCATCGTTTGATTAATCTGGTCTAAAGCTTCCTCCGGAACTATGTAATCAACATCCATATCCTCCGAAAAATATCCTGTCACAATGCAGGCAACTGACCCTGCCAGCTTATCCTCGTAAGTAAATGTTTTATATGCCGTGTCAGATTCTGCCATGTTCAGATATTCTTCATAAGTAATGCCATATTCCTCTTCTGCCTCTGCAAGACGTTTTTTCTGTGTTTCCAGCTCTTTTTTTGCATAAGCCCTGTTCACAGAATCGCCTTCCCGCTCCATTCTCGACATCTGTTCCTGACACCATTCCACTTCCCGGTAGGCATTTATCAGTTCATAATATTCTGTTTTCAGATAATCTGCATACTCCTGCTTTAAGTCACTTTCCGGAACTAAAACCTCTATCAGACCATCTTCATTTAATCCCAATCCGCCTGGTTCATAATCTTCGTACAATAATTGTAATGTTTCCTCTGTCATAAACTTGGCATTGGTGCCGGAAAGCATGGTAAATAATTCTTTTTCTGCATAAATATCCGGCTGTTCCGTATCACTGACCCCTACGATCGTAAGCTCATATCCTTGTCTTGTGGTAATTTTATTTCCAATTACCTGACTCACATCTGTAATGATACTGTTTACCTGGCGGGAACTATCTGTAAATTTCTCTACTGCCCAGCTATCCAGAACAACTTCCAGTGCATTTTCCGGCATTCTGCCATAAATCAAATCCTTTTCTTTCAGTTGTTCCACAGAGACAAAGCTGAATTGCGGCATCTCAAATTCATAATTCTCCAACTGGTGAAAACCAGAATATTGATAGATCAGTGTGGTATTTGGTATAATACATGTGTCAATTCCTGCCTCATCCAAAATCTTTACCAGACCGGCATAAGATTTTGAATATCTATCATAAGTGATCATATCTTTTTTCTCAGTATTTACTCTAAAATAATGAGAATCTACATTTACTATACTCTCCCTATCCACATAAAGTGCAGAACAGATTTCCTGCACCGATATTACAACCATCACTGCAATTATAAGCAATGTAACAATAAGGAATGCCTGTTTTTTACCCATAGCTTTCCTATTGGCCATTGCAATATCCAGTATTTCCCTTGTGCTGATTTTTGGTTTCTTTGCGGCCTCTATCGGTTCCAGTTCAAACTCAATGTCACTCACATCATTAAGTTCTACCACAGGCCGTTTGGAATCAATGATCTTCTTTTCACTGGACGAAGTGAGAAATTCTACATTTTTCCCGTCTCCTGCACTCAGATAAAATTTTCCGTCAGAGTATACTATCTGCAATGTTATATTCTGGTTTTCTTTCTGATTATAAATTTCCAAAGCCACATTTTTATTACTAATTTCTTTTTTTGAAAATTCTTTCAGATAAAGATTATTATCGTCAATATATTGATACACACTATGACAGTCTTTCTCCTCTTCCCGCTCAATCTCTCCATCAGAGATCCAGAGAATTCTGTCCGCAAAAAAATCAGCAATGGCTTTTTCATGGGTAACTACCACAACAAGACATTTTTTTGATATTTTCTTTAAAATCCCCATGATATTCATGGTATTAGCTTCATCAAGATTTCCGGTAGGTTCATCTGCAAAGATAACTCTCGGGGACTTGGCCAGTGCCCGGGCGATGGCGATTCTCTGCTGCTGCCCTCCGCTCAACTGTGATACCAGGCGTTTCTTATATCTCCACATATCCACAGCCTTCAACACATATTCGATACGTTCCTGCTTTTCCTCTTCAGAAATATCATACATGGAAAGTGCAAGCAGAATATTATACTCCACCGTTCGATCCATCAAAAGATAATAATTTTGAAAAATATATCCGAATTTCTCATTTCTTATTTTCTCCTGATTTTTATCCCCATACTTTTTGATTTCCACCCCATCCACTTCTATGCTTCCATCCACGAAATCATCTAATCCGCTGACTGTATTCATCAGAGTAGTTTTTCCTGAACCACTTTCCCCTAAAATACAGATTAATCCACTGTCAGGCAGTGTAATGGTAGTATTATTAATTACATGAAGTTCATTTACTTTCCCTTTATTGTAATATTTATTTAACTTATTTATCTTTATCATTTTTACCTCCCAGGAACCTGCCAAGGTGTCTGTTAAATAGTTTCGCTGTAATTGCTGCCATCAATAAGGTTAACAAAATGATCAAAAGATAATCTGTTACACCATAATATTTCATCAAATCCGAAATTGCATCTATTTTAAATTTATTCGCAAATACAGATACAACAACAATGGATAAATTGATAACCAGAGTTCCCGTAATCAGCTCGTAGAAATTCATTTCATTAATTATTTTTTGCTGCAATCCCAAAGATTTTAAAATCACAAAGTCTTTTCTCTTTAATTTCATCATAGCATAAATGACTAAAATAGACAGTATAAAAATCACTATGATAGAGCCTGCTGCCATCAGTATGGAAATCATTCTTTCCTGTACCAGGACATAATCATATTCCCCTGCACTGATACGGTATGGACTCACTGCCTCATAGCCCATCCGGTTAATTTTTTTAATTGCCCTGTCTGTATAGGCGTAATCCTTCAGATAAACAGATACCTGTTCAGTCTCTGTGGAACCATAAATCATTTCCAAAAATTCATGGCTGACTTCTACCACATTACCACTGCCTTTATGGGTATCCTCAACAATTTCCACATCATGAACCACTTCGTTTTTATTGTCTGTGGTATCCTTGATTACCGCTGCCGGATTCAGTGCTTCATAAATCGTTGCATCTACATTTTTCTTTCCATCAGTTCTGATATTCATGGTAATGGCTTCCGATATACGAATCTGATTTCCTGTCAGCTTATCTCCTTCTACGAGAATAACTTTTCCCTTCCTTGCCATTTCCTGGATATCATTTTCTTTTGTCGTGTCATCATATACGGATGTCTGGGTAATATTATAATTAATCTCCAATCTTGATTTTCCATAATTCACATTCATACTCTTCATAAATTCGTCTGTAAAATATGGTTTATCATACTCCGTCCCGATGATTCCGGTAATGGTAAAGGTGCCTCCCAGATAAGTGGCCTCTGACCAGTTTCTGGATCGAAAATATATATCCACTTCCTTTCCCACCAGACTTTTATCCTCTGATGGTACTACTACTTCATATTTCTTTTCAGGAAGCTTCCCTGCGATTAAATCTTTCTCATCCACTGCTTTTATGGAATTGACATATTTGTTATAATTATTAGCACGAATCGACATACTTCTCCGCTCAGAAGTTTCCGCCTTCTCATAATTAATCGTATAGTCCTCATCTTTCACATAAAGACAGCTTATCTCATTGGCATAATCAAACAAATCCACATAATCTACATAACTGATACTTTCAATTTTTTTCAAATCACTTTGTTGAAATACTGCTCCGTCTGTTTTTCTGACAATAAGACGGTTATCACTGACATTTCCAAAAATATCCGTGTCAATTTCTCTTGCCTTTGTATCATCCATATTTGACAGAAAATAACCGTACATAATAAAAAAAGCTGCAATCGTCACTGCCAGAATAGAAAAAATAAAAAGTGTTCTATGAGGCTGTGCTTTTCTGTTGATTTTTACAAAGCGCACCGCTTTTTTCAGTGTCCTTGTTTTTTCCGTCCGGACTTCCTTCGTTTTTTCTTCTTCCGCTGAACAAAACGAACCATTTTCATATAATTCCGGTTTTAATTTCAAATCTTCTGCAATTTCTCCATCAAACAACCTGATTTTTCGTGTTGCATAATCCTGTACCTGGTCAAAATTATGTGTGACCACAATCACAAGCTTATCCTTGGATAATTCATAGAGCATTTTCATAACTGCAGCACCATTTTCAATATCAAGATTTCCGGTAGGTTCATCTGCTATAATAATATCCGTATCTTTTGCAAGTGCTCTTGCAATGCCAAGACGCTGCTTCTGTCCGCTGGATAAATGCACCGCCTTATGTCCTGCCCATTTTCTCAATCCTACTTTATCTAAAATATCCAGAGCTTTCTCCCTGCGTTTTTTTCTTGCCTCATGATTTTCCTGCATGTCACAAATCATCATAACAGCTTCCACATTCTCTAAGGCAGTATAACTGTCAATCAGGTTATAGGACTGATAAATAAAACTGATATTATCTCTTCTGTAATTTTCCCAATCCCTGCTATCATAATAAGATGTCTCCGATCCCTTAAAATACATCTCTCCATCTTCATATGTATCCATTCCGCTGATTACATTTAGTAATGTAGATTTTCCGCTGCCGCTTTTTCCTGTAATAGCAACAAACTCCCCTTTGTAAAATTCCAGATTAATATTCTTCAGTGCCATAGCAACACTATTTTCACTGGAATAATATTTGGTGACATTTTTTAATTTAATCACTTAGTTTTCACCTTCACTTTGTCCTGACAATGTCAGCCTTTCTCTTTCATTTATCTGCTAATAATCAATGTTCCCGGTGCAGTCACCACATGGATCAGATCATATAGTTCTTCTATCTGGTTAACACTGATTTCCACCTTCTGCTGCGGCCAGATATCTGCCTCCCCCGTTCCTGCATCAATATGAAACGCAATAAAACTGTCACGGGCAAGCTCCTCATCTGTAAGCTCCAGCTTAAACCGTTCATCCATAATCTTTATTTCATAAAACAATCTCTCTGTAGAATGCACAAGCATTGACATTTTTATATTCTCATTTTCTTTCAGCTGCAAATCCATATCATACAACTGCACATAAACCATCTTTCCATTGAACATACCTGACAGATTCAGCAATACAACAGAGTTAACCTGCCACTGGGAACTTTCTTCTACCCAGTTATTTGCATAATCATACAGATCCACAATCGAATCCGTATTTTTTCCTGTCCGTATACTATAATTTCTCAGGGCAGACTCTACAATCGGTATATATGTATCGTCCACAGCCTCATCGCTGGTGTTTTCCACCCTTGCGCTCTGATATATCGTTGTCTCAGAATAATTCCCGTGCTCCAGCATATTATAAATCTGATAAGAATTAGCACTCGTACTTCCAAGGCCGGCATACTCCTGATTGACGTCCTCTAATACATCTTTGTATTTATAATTATCAAAATAAAATCCCGGGAGAAAAACGGAACCAACCGTGACAATCACCATTAGACATATTGATAAGATATATTTTAACTTATTCATGCTCTGTCACCTCCCCGGAAACTGCCAGAAGAACTGTCATTTCTGTACCTTTTCCAACTTCACTTTCAATGTCCAGATGACTCCCATGAATTCTTGCGATTTCCTTGCAAAGAGCAAGTCCCAGACCGGCTCCTCCCATCGTTCTGGCTCGTGATTTATCTACCATATAAAATGCTTCTGTAATCTTACGAATCTCATCTTTTGGAATCCCCATTCCATTATCCCGGATACTGACCAGATATCCATGTTCTGTCAGTCGACCCTGTATCCATATATCAGCATCTTTCCCCAACTCACTGTTTCCGGCTACCGCCTTACAGCCATTATCCACCAGATTATAAATAAATGTTTTCAATAAATCCGGTTCTATCCTGATTTCACAATCATCACATTCCACATGCAATTTGGCATGATACTTTTCCATCAAAAATGGAAGCGTCTCTCTGACCTCAAAAAAGAAACGCCTTGCATCTACAGACTTTAATTCAAATTCATTTTTCTGTAAAACAATAAGGTCTAACAAATGCAAAGCCAGTGCCTCCATTCTGGAACCTTCTCTATAAATAAAATCTGCAAACTGCCTGCGTTTTTCCGAATCCATTTCATAACTTCTCAATAAATCCGCATATCCAATAATAGATGTAAGAGGAGTCTTCAGTTCATGTGTAAAATTTCCTATAAATTCTTCTCTTCGTCTATTCTCTTCTTTCAGCTCATAAACATAATTTTCAACGTACCCTGCCATTCTGTTAAAATTTTCTGTCAATGACTGTATTTCTTCGCTCTGATCCAGCAGTCCAGACTTTACCTCAACACGCTTTCCAAAATTGCCGTTTCCTATTTCATCCGCTGTCTGGGACAATCTGATCAGAGGACCGGTCAGTCTCAATGAAATAATAAGAAGAATGATGCCACTGACCTCGGCTACCACCAGCAGAATCCCCTGAAACTGCTGATAGGTTTCATTTCTGTTTTTAAAAATATCATTAACATTTTCCAGATTTTCCACATATGTAATTATGGTTTCACCCGTATCTAATGCCGATACCACCTGCAGATAAGGTATTTCGTCCTTTTCAATCAGTCTCACCAGACGCTTTCCCTCAGTCAGAGAGTTTTTTATGACATCATCCTGATACGAAGTAATATCATCAAGATAACCAATCGTCACCTTTGAGGTCTCATCTGCTTTCCTGACACTCTGTTTAAAATTAAATGCCGTATCTGTTCCCAGACGTGTATCGATATCACACATGGCCAGATAGGTCTGTGACAAATACTGATTGCTGGATATCATCCCCTCTTTTCTGGATTCCAGATTATTGTCAAAGGCCGATTGAATAATCAGAAAACCACCAATTCCAAAACTCACAACCATCACGATATAAGTGTATACAAAAATTTTCCACGAAAACTTCATTCCTGTCCACCTTTACTTTGTTACAAATTTGTATCCCACTTTATATATGGATAAAATCTGGTCTTCCATACCTAGCTTTTTTCTCAGTCTCTGAACATGCAAATCCACCGTCCTTGTCTCCCCCATAAACGGAGATTTCCATACACGCTCATAGATTGTTTCACGATAAAGTGCTATATTCTTATTTTTGAGAAATAATAATAAAATATCAAACTCTTTCACAGTCAGTTCCACGATTTTTCCAGATTTTCTGACTGTATGTGCATCCACATCTACTTCGAGATTTCCTTCCACAATCCTTGAAAGCAGCTTATTTTCTCTCCTTAACACTACTTCCACTCTGGCTAGCAATTCTTCAACAGAAAATGGCTTTGTAATATAATCTTCTGCACCTAATTTTAACCCTTTTACCCTGTCCTTTACATCGACTTTAGCAGTAATAAAGATTACCGGAATATGATACTCCCGAATATATCCAATCAATTCAAATCCATCGATTTTAGGCAGCATAACATCTAAAAGCACTAAATCAAACTGCTCATTTTCCAGAATATCTGCACATGCTTTTCCATCATAAACGCAAACACACTGATATCCCTGCTGTCCAAGACTTTCTCTGATCAGATTAGATATCAGAAATTCATCCTCCACAATTAATATTTTAATCGCCATAACATCCCTTTTCTCCTAAAAATTTCTCCTATTTTATTATATCTTACAACTACATCTGAAACAAGCATTTTTTATTGATTCTTGCGTTCCATTACAATGGCATATCTTCCCATCTCATTATACCTTTTAAAAAATTTTTCACGATCATAAGTAACCCTTCCCTCTAAAGGATCATGCACAATGACTTCTTCTTTGTTATAACCCACTAAAAGCATACAATGTTCCCCTCCTTTACCTCTGACATTACTCTATCCTTTTGTTACATCATTTTTGTCTCAAAGATGTATCGAAGTTGCATCTTTTTTCATGTTGATTTCTTTCACTGTTTATGTTAAAATTTCTGCTGTAAGCAGGGGAGCTTGTGATACAGGCTGAGAGGAAATTATCAATTTCGACCCTTATACCTGATGTGGATAATGCCACCGTAGGAATATATCTTTTATCTTATTTTTCTATGTAAATCCATGTTTATTTCCCTGCAAAAAACTTATTTTATTTATTGTTTTAAGAAAGGATTATGCTATTAATATGAGAGAATATGCTACTCAGATGGACGCCGCAAGAAAAGGCATCATCACGAAAGAAATGGAAATCGTTGCAAAAAAGGAATCTATGACACCGGAAGAACTTCTTCCACTTGTGGCTTCCGGAAAAGTCGCTATCTGTGCAAACAAGCATCACACCTGTATCGATCCGGAAGGTGTAGGCTCTATGTTGAAGACAAAGATTAATGTAAATCTGGGAATTTCCAAAGACTGCAAAGATTATGATATAGAGATGGAAAAGGTTATGGCTGCTGTAAATATGGGCGCTCATGCTATTATGGATTTGTCTTCCCACGGAAATACGATTCCATTCCGCAGAAAGCTTACTTCCGAATGCCCTGCCATGATTGGTACTGTGCCTGTGTATGACTCAGTGATTCATTACCAGAGGGATCTGGACACTCTGACTGCCAAAGATTTTATTGATGTAGTAAGACTTCATGCAGAAGACGGAGTAGATTTTGTGACACTTCACTGTGGTATTACCAGAAAGACCATCGAACAGATTAAAAACCATAAGAGAAAAATGAATATTGTTTCCCGTGGCGGTTCTCTGGTATTTGCCTGGATGTGCATGACAGGAAACGAAAATCCTTTTTATGAATACTATGATGAAATTCTTGATATCTGCCGTGAACATGATGTGACCATTTCTTTAGGAGACGCCTGCCGTCCAGGTTGTCTTGCCGATGCATCTGACGTATGTCAGATTGAAGAACTGGTTCGTCTTGGCGAACTCACAAAACGCGCCTGGGCAAAAGATGTTCAGGTTATGGTAGAAGGTCCTGGTCATATGCCAATGGATCAGATTGCAGCAAATATGAAGATTCAGCAGACCATCTGCGGCGGTGCACCATTCTATGTTCTCGGACCTCTTGTAACTGATATTGCACCGGGTTATGATCACATAACTTCAGCCATCGGTGGAGCCATTGCCGCTGCATCAGGAGCTGCATTCCTCTGCTATGTAACTCCGGCAGAACATTTGGCACTGCCAAACGTAGAAGATGTTAAGCAGGGAATTATCGCTTCTAAAATCGCAGCACACGCTGCTGATATTGCAAAAGGTGTCCGGGGAGCGAGAGAGATTGACGATAAGATGGCTGATGCCAGACGTACTCTTGACTGGGATGCCCAGTGGGAATGTGCGATTGACCCTGAGACTGCAAAAAAAATCCGTGATGACAGAAAGCCGGAACATGAGGATACCTGTTCTATGTGTGGCAAATTCTGTGCTGTCAGAAGTATGAATAAAGCTTTAGCCGGAGAACATATTGATATTTTGTAAATATCCCCTTATTGTCTTTCGTAACATATTATGATATTATATTTCTGATAAAGAAAAATTTTCAAGAGAGGTTTCTTATGATTCTTGTCGTATGTTATCTTGTCACTTTATTCGCCTGTGGTATAGGCACCATATGCGGAATGGGTGGCGGAATCATTATTAAACCTGTCCTTGATGCCACGGGTGTAATGACCGTATCCACAATTACTTTTTTATCTGGATGCACGGTGATTGCCATGACCTGCTGGAGTGTAGGAAAAAATCTTCTGCATCATGAATCTGTAATTGAACTGAAAAACACTACTTTTTTGGCTATCGGTGCTGCTTTAGGCGGTCTTGCCGGAAAACAGATTTATAATGTAGTTGCTTCTATGTTTCCCAATCCGGATACGGCAGGTGGTGTACAGGCATTTTTATTGTTTTTGGCTACACTTGCAACTTTTATTTACACTCTGCGTAAGGACAAGATTCATTCCAGACAGGTTGAAAGCCCTGCCGCATGCATTTTGATTGGTTTATTGTTAGGTATTCTTGGTTCCTTTCTCGGAATCGGAGGTGGACCTTTCAATGTGGCAGTTTTATATTATTTTTTCTCTATGCAGACAAAGAAAGCTACCCAGAACAGCTTATATATCGTTCTTTTCAGTCAGGCTGCCAGTACATTAAAAACCGTTTATTTTGATGGTGTACCGGAATTTAACGGTCTCATTCTGATTGGCATGATAGGCTTTGGTATCCTGGGAAGTGAAATCGGTCGTCGTATAAATAAAAAAATAAATGAAAAACAGGCAACTTATCTGTTTGAAGGAGCCATGATTTTAATCATGGGAATCAATATTTACAATATTCTAAAGTTTTTGACTTAAGACTTGAATGGAGGCTGCTATGCTAAAAGAGAAAGCAAAATTTTACTACGGAACTGAAGGAAAAAATTGTGCAGAAGGTATTCTCCTCGCTGCGAATGATGCTTATGCTTTAAATCTTACGGATACAGATATCCAATTATTTTCCGGTTTTGGCGGTGGTATGGGATGTGGAAGCACCTGTGGTTCCCTGACTGGAGCAATCGCTGTATTAGGTAAATTATTTGGAGACAGAGAAAACTTCCGCGACTTATGTGGCGAATTCGTCTCCCAGTTTGAAGCAACTTTGGGAGCACAGGATTGTGAGACTCTTGCTGCCAAATATAAAACCGAGGAAACCAGATGTGTGACTGCTGTAGAAATGACTGCAGACATACTTGAAAAATACATTGACAAATTAAATGGAAAGCAGCCAGAAGTACCTGCAGACGGATGTACTTTAACAGCTGATGAAATCAAAAACGTAAAAGGAATGGGATTTCTCCATCAGAAAGGTACCAATAAATTTAATGCCCGTGTTATTACAAGAAATGGACGTATCACAGCAAAAGAAAGTATGGCGATTGCAGAAGCTGCAAAGCTTTACGGAGATGGTCATATGATGCTGACTACCCGTCTTACAGTAGAAGTGTCAGGTGTGGATTTTAACAATATATCTGCATTTCAGGAATATATCAGCCGTGCAGGATTAGTGACCGGCGGTACAGGAAGCAAGGTTCGTCCTATTGTATGCTGTAAGGGAACCACCTGCCAGTATGGTCTTTATGACACATATGAGTTAAGTGAAGAAGCTCATCGTAAATTTTACATTGGATACCGCAATGTTTCTCTTCCTCATAAATTTAAAATTGCATTTGGAGGATGTCCAAACAATTGTGTAAAACCTAACTTAAATGATATTGGTATTATCGGAGCAAAAGTTCCTCAATATGACGAATCTGTCTGTCGTGGATGTAAGAAGTGTCAGATTGAAGCAGCCTGTCCGATTCATGCAGCTAAACTTTCTGACGGAAAGTTAACAATCGACTGGGATAAATGTAATAATTGCGGACGTTGTATCGGTAAATGTCCATTCCATTGTTCTGATGAAGGAACTTATGGTTACAAGATTTACATTGGCGGACGCTGGGGCAAAAATGTTGCTCAGGGCCAGATGTTAAACAAGCTCTTTACAAGCAAACAGGAAGTTTTGGATACCATCGAAAAAACAATCCTTTTCTTCCGATCCGAAGGTATTTCAGGAGAACGACTTGCCGACACCGTAAACCGTGTTGGATTTGAAAAAGCAGAGGCTATGATTCTTAGTGATGAGCTTTTAAAACGAAAGAATGAAATTTTAGGATTAAATGTAGTTGGCGGTGCAAGCTGTTAATAAACCTCATAAAGCGAAAAGGCAGATTTTAAATCTGCCTTTTTTGTTGCTATCTATATTACTTTCCTAAGAAATCCGGCTTCGCTTATCAGCCAGATCTTTGACAACGACCTGTATATCTTTTAAGATGCTTTTAATCTGTTTATTGATATCTCCTGATATCACTGCCAGATTTTCTACCTCTTTTGCTACGATACCAAATCCTCTTCCGGCTTCCCCTGCTCTTGCAGCTTCTATGGATGCATTTAATGCCAGTATTTTCTGTTTTGATTCAATCTTATCCAAAGACTTAGATTCTTTCTCAATGGCCTGTACGAGATTTACTGTCTTGTCTATATCATCGTTCATGGCATCCTGACTATGCTTACCAATGTAAGCCCTATACCCGGCTTCCACAACCATAGTAACCATCTCACCCAACAGATTTGCCGATGCTTTAATTCCGGCCTCCGTTTTGATAGGAATCTTTCTCAATGCCGTTATATAATCGTCCGGCCTGATGCCCAACTCCTTTGCAATCTCGCGGAATTTGTCTTCATCCGGCTCATTTGGCAAAATCTGTCCGCCTATAATCTTTCCAAATAAGGCTCCGTCAATCATAATATCAATACTGAAATCCATCAAACCTGCGTGGCAATAATAGATGCCCTTACAATCTCTGTCACACTGTTCACATCGTCTCCTGCCCTCTTCACTGCCTCTTGTATATTTCATACAAAAATCAGTAAACCCAATTTCATCACTGATATATCTGCCGTCAGAATCCAGCATAATTGTTGCCATGCCTGTAACCACTGACCACTCTTTCAAAATATCGTTCAACCGCTTTGTATCCATAAAATCACGAATTAACATAAGAATACCCCTTTCCCTGCATTTAAGCTACATTTATTATATTTTATTTTTTTCACGTACCGCATTATACCATTTCTCACTCTATTTCACGGACTTATTTGTATCTCCTAGTATATCATAAATACGGGGAAATTTCAACATTTTAATATCATTTTTAACTCAATATGATTATTCTCAACATGGACAATTCCTTTACTTCCACAGATAACAGGCATCATAGGAGGTAAATGTCCAATATCTACATCCATAACAATAGGGACCTGATATTTTCCTAATAAGTCCACGACTGCATGGTACTGGTCTAAGCCCATCATTTCCTGTCCATAGACAAGGGGTCTGCCAATCAGAAATCCTTTTACATATTGGAACCATCCTGCATTTTCCATTTGCCAGACAGCTCTCCGGATAGCCATGACATTTAAATCACAGGACTCTAAAAACCATATGAAACCATCTTCTTTATATTTCTCTGCAAATTCAGATACTTTATCAAACTTTGTTCCGGTCAGATTCACAAGACAATCCATACAGCCGCCGATTAGCCGTCCCTCCATACAAACCTTTTCCACAGGTCTGCTGCCTAAGAAACTGTGTAATATCTGTTCCTCCGTAACATGATACGGAACTGTCGGATGTTCTTCATCTTTCAAGGACTCTTTCTCCCATTTACCATAACCACGTACCGTAAGATTTTCACCAGTCAGGCAGTGATAAGCATCCCAAATAGCCGGATGCCATGTATCCATCCCAAATGCAGGGGCGCAGGGACCATAGATAGATGCCACATCACAAAGAGTTGTCAATAAAAATGTCATATTGGTATTATCCGAATACCCCATATACCATTTCGGCTTTGCCTGTCTTATTCTTTCAAAATCAATCTCATTCAAATCCTCACACATTAATTCTCCGCCGCCACAGGAAATAAGTACATCACTTTCCTCTGAACAATATGCTTCATTTAATTCTTCCGCACACTTTTGGGGAGTATTGCTAATGCCGATTCCACATCCTTTGTAACAGTTCGGACCGATTTCCATACGATATCCTAATTTTTCAAATTTTTTTTGAGCACTGTCAAACCCACTTTTATATGGCTCAATATTACATCCAAAAGATGGTGCCACAAATCCTATCGTTCCGCTCTCTTTTAAAAATTCACCATATCTCATTCCTGACTATAATCCTCCAAAAATTCACCCAGCCTTTTTGCTGATTCTCTCAGAACACTGCATTCCGGCAAATAAACAATGCGGAAATGATCCGGCTCTTCCCAGTGAAAGCCGCCACCATGAGTTACCAGAATGTGTTTTTCTCTCAAAAAATCCAATGCAAACTTTTCATCATCCTTTAAACCAAATTTCTTTTTATCCAATTTGGGGAAAATGTAAAAAGCTGCTTTCGGTTTTACGGCCGAAACCCCCGGAATCTCATTTAATGCCTGATAAATACATTCTCTCTGTTCATATACTCTTCCGCCAGGCACCAACAGTTTTTTTGTTTCCTCCATACAATCCAATGCATCCTTTATCAGTGATTGTGCCGGAACATTTGAACAAAGACGCATGGAAGACAAAAGATTCAGTCCTTCGATATATCCTTTGGCCTTTGATTTATCTCCACACAGGCACATCCACCCACAGCGATATCCAGCAATTAAATGAGACTTCGATAATCCGTTGAAGCTTAATGTCAGCACATCCGGAGCCAATGATGCCAGTGCCGTGTGTTCTATTCCATCCATAACTAACCGGTCATATATCTCATCTGCAAACAGAATTAATTCGTGTTCTCTTGCCAGATCCACAATCTGCTCCAGAATCTCCTTCGGATACACCGCACCCGTAGGATTATTAGGATTAATGACAACAATTCCCTTTGTCCTTGGCGTAATTTTTCTTTTCATATCTTCTATGTCCGGATACCAGTCTGACTCCTCATCACAGACATAGTGTACGGCAGAACCTCCTGCCAGCGTCACTGATGCGGTCCATAATGGATAATCCGGAGACGGAACCAATACTTCATCCCCGTAATCCAGAAGCCCCTGCATAGACATTGTAATTAACTCGCTGACTCCGTTTCCGGTGTAAATATCATCTACAGATTCACATGGTATATTTTTACTCTGACAATATTTTAATATGGCAGTTCTTGCCGAGAGCAGACCTTTCGAATCAGAATAACCCTCATGTTCTTCTAATCCATCTGCCATTTTTTCAATTATCTGTTTGGGGGCACGGAATCCAAAAGGGGCTGGATTTCCAATATTCAGTTTTAAGATTTCCATTCCTTGTCCAATCATTTTCTGCGCTTCATCCATAACAGGGCCTCTGATATCATAACAGACATAATCTAATTTGTGTGATTTTTCAAAAGTTCTCATTTTACTTCCTCCTTACTACATACAAAAATAGGCGTTTGCGAACCCCTTGGCGGAGTGGGCATCAGGTTTATTCTCACTCCGTTGATTCGGACAAGTCAGCCGAAATGTTCGGCTTTGACATACACTTCGGCTGATTTGTCCGCCCAAAGTCGCAATACATAAACCTGATGCCCACTCCGCCAAGGGGTTCGCAAACGCCAAACATACAAAAAGCCCTAAGTACCTGCTCTCGCAAATACTTAGGGCGAATATACAATCCGTGTTACCACCTAAATTCAGGAAATCCTGCACTCATCCGGTACAATCATACCGCTTCTCTATAACGGGAGAACCCGTCAATACCTACTTAACACTCATAAATGTGTTCGATATCAAGGCTCCGGGACTGCTTCATAACCTGCTCCGTAAAAGATTCGCACCAACCATCTTCTCTCTGAAACTTTACAGGAAACTACTCCTTCCCATCACAGCTTTTCGCTTAATTTCCCTAACTATAGCACAATTAGAATTCACTGTCAAATATTATTTACTCTTTTTTTACAGTCTGCTATAATAGACAAAAATATGTATCATGAGAGGTGTATCTGATGACTTCTTCTACCCATACAAGGACCTATCATTCCCTGCAGAATCTGATGTATGCTCTTGTTTCTCAGGGTTTGGACAGTATTCTGACTTTCATAGTGAGAACTGTATTTATTTATTGTCTGGGAAAGGCTTACTTAGGAATGAATGGCCTATTCAGCGATATCCTGACTCTTTTATCTCTTGCTGAGCTGGGATGTGGCACAGCGATTATATATGCCATGTATCATCCGGCTGCTGTAGGCGATGAGAAGCAACTGGCTGCTCTGCTGAATTTATATCGAAAGATTTATATTTCCTTAGGCTTAGGAATGTCACTGGTGGGATTGTGCCTGATTCCGTTTCTGAACTTTTTCATTTCGGATCTTCCTGAAATGCCGGAACTGCCTTTTATCTATGTTTTGTATCTGTTCAACACGACTTTCAGCTATTTCTTTTCTTATAAGAAGAGTATTCTGATTGCCTTTCAGGTACATCATATTGTTTCTAAAGTTAACATTGTAACTGTAATCAGCCAGAATCTGATTCAGATTGCCATTCTGCTGCTGACCCATAATTTTTTACTCTACCTTTTTGTCCAGCTGCTGGCAACGTTAATCAGTAATGCCGCCATTTCCTCGTATGTAAACCGGCACTATCCGTTTCTAAAAACATATCATAAAGAGAGACTTCATAAAGAAAGTAAAGATGCTATCATAAGAAATATTAAGGCTATGTTCTTAGACAAACTAAGTTCCGCAATTGTCACATCTACAGACAATATGCTGATTTCCAAATTTGTCAGTACGATTGTCCTTGGCTATTATTCGAACTACACTCTATTTGTAACAATAATACGTAATATTATGCTTCGCATCAGCGATGCCCTTACCGGCAGTGTCGGGAACCTTGTTTCCTCAAGGGAACCAGCTCATGCAAAAAAGATTTTTGAAGAACTGCTTTTCCTGAATTTCTGGTGTATCGCAGTGTTTGCAATCCTTTTCTTCTCATTTATTAATCCCTTTATCATCCTTTGGATTGGGGAAGATTATCTATTGCAGCTTCCGGTTGTATTTCTGATTTGTTTAAATCTGTATATGCGTTATATCAGAAATACACAACTGATTTTTATTGATACATATGGACTTTTTCAGGAAATCCGCATCAAATGTATATGTGAAGCTTTGATTAACCTGATTGCATCTCTTATCCTTCTTATTCCCTTAAAGATGGGAGTTGCAGGAATACTGCTTGGTACATTTATCAGTAATATAACGACTAATTTCTGGTTTGAACCTTATATTATATATCGCAAACGCTTTCATGCCCCTGTAGCCGGATATTTTCAAAAGTTTATTTTCTATTGGACAGTAACCATGCTGACAGGGACTGCCGTGTTTTTTATCGCAAATAACTTGCAGATTCACGGCGGATGGATTGAATTGTCAATAAAGTTTATTCTTTGTTTTTTCCTGGTTAACGGAGTATTCATTGCATTATTTCACAAAAAGCCGGAATACTTGTTTATAAAAGAGAAATTACAAACGATTAGAAAAGAACACAGACTGGAGGATTGATTATGAAATTACCCGGTTACTACTCTTCCGGAGAATTTGCCCGGATGGCTCATGTATCTATTCGAACCATACGTTTTTATGATAAGCAAAATATATTAAAACCTTCGTATGTCACACCTTCCGGGGCCCGTTTTTATACAGACTCCGATTTTGCCCGACTACAGCAGATCCTGCTTCTGAAATACCTGGGATTTTCTTTGGATGACATCCGGGAAATGACTATTGACGATACTGACTACCATTTTATGCTGAATTCACTCAAACTACAAAAGCAGTTGATTCAGGATCGTATTGAACAGATGCAGCTGGTGGTGAATGCCATCGATGATACCGTCCGGGCCATCGATGAGGAACATCAGGTGGATTGGAGTCATATGCTTGATTTGATTCATCTGACCAATATGGAAAAGAGTCTGAAAACCCAGTATGTAAATGCCAATAATATTGCAGCCCGAATCCGTCTGCATCGGGACTTTTCCACAAATCCCCAGGGATGGTTTCCCTGGATTTTTGAACAGTGTCAGATTCATTCCGGCATGAAAATTCTGGAACTGGGATGTGGGAACAGCTCTCTTTGGACTGAAAATATGTCCCGGCTTCCTTCTGATATTTCGATTACCCTTTCAGACATTTCTGAAGGAATGCTTCGCGATGCCAGAAGAAATATCGGTACAGACGACCATCGTTTTTCTTTTGCAGAATTTGATTGCCACCAGATTCCTTACGAATCGGCTTCCTTTGATCTGATTATTGCCAATCACCTGTTATTTTACTGTGATGACATTGTTCAGGTATGCCGGGAAGCTTACCGTGTCCTTAAACCGCATGGTATATTCATTTGCAGTACTTACGGCAAACATCATATGAAAGAGATCACGGATCTTGTCCAAAAATTTGACAGCAGGATCGTATTATCCAGTGAAAATCTTTACGATCGTTTCGGTCTGGAAAATGGAGAAGAAATCCTGAAACAGGTCTTCTCTGACATCACCTGCCACCAATATAAAGATTCCATTCTGTTAAATCAGCCGGAACCTTTAATTGAATACATCCTTTCCTGCCACGGAAACCAGAATCAATTTCTTCTGGAGCGTTATCAGGAATTCCGAAGTTTTGTAGAACGAAAGATAAAACCAACCTTTCACATTACAAAGAATGCCGGGGTTTTTCTTTGTACAAAATAGACAAAAATGTAAAATTTTAAAAAAAGTGCTTGCAAGTTACCTTACGTCACCTTTTATAATGCAATCACAAAGAACAATTATATAACTAAATTGAAAAGGAGATTATCATTATGACAATTATCGTTACTGGCGGTGCCGGATTTATCGGCAGCAATTTTGTATTCCATATGTTAAACAAATATCCTGATTATCGCATCGTATGTTTAGACTGCTTAACATATGCAGGTAATTTATCTACACTTGCTCCTGTTATGGACAACCCAAACTTCCGTTTTGTAAAGGAAAGTATCACAGACAGGGAAGCTGTTTATAAATTATTTGAAGAAGAACACCCTGATATCGTTGTAAACTTTGCAGCAGAAAGCCATGTAGACCGTTCAATTGAGAATCCGGAAGTCTTCCTTGATACAAATATCAAAGGTACTGCTGTACTGATGGATGCCTGCAGAAAATATGGTATCACACGTTATCATCAGGTTTCTACCGATGAAGTATACGGCGATCTTCCATTAGACAGACCTGACTTATTCTTCACAGAAGAAACTCCAATCCATACAAGCAGCCCTTACAGTTCTTCAAAAGCTGGTGCAGATTTACTTGTTCTCGCTTATCACAGAACCTATGGTCTCCCTGTCACAATCAGCCGCTGCTCAAACAACTATGGTCCATATCATTTCCCAGAGAAACTGATTCCTCTGATGATTGCAAATGCTTTAAATGACAAACCACTTCCTGTATATGGAAAAGGTGAAAATGTCCGTGACTGGTTATATGTAGAAGACCACTGTAAAGCTATTGATCTGATTATCCACAAAGGACGTGTAGGCGAAGTTTACAATATCGGTGGTCATAATGAAATGAAGAATATCGATATCGTAAAGATTATCTGCAAAGAGCTGGGAAAACCAGAAAGTCTCATTACTTATGTAACTGACCGTAAGGGACATGATATGAGATATGCAATTGATCCAACAAAGATTCACAATGAACTTGGATGGCTTCCTGAAACAAAATTTGCCGATGGTATCAAGAAGACAATCCAGTGGTATCTGGACAACAGAGAATGGTGGGAAACAATCATCTCCGGAGAATATCAGAATTACTATGAAAAAATGTACTCAAACAGAGGTTAGGGGGCAATATTAATGAAAATATTTGTAACCGGTGTTGCCGGTCAGCTTGGTCATGATGTGATGAATGAGCTGGCAAAACGTGGATATGACGGTATCGGAAGTGATATTGCAGAAGATTACAGCGGTAGTATGCCTTATGTATCTATGGATATTACCGACGCAGATTGTGTAAAAAAAGTACTCTTAGAGATTCATCCTGATGTTGTGGTTCACTGTGCGGCATGGACTGCGGTGGATTTAGCAGAAGATGAAGATAAAATCCAGAAAGTGCGTGACATCAATGTAGGTGGAACACAAAATATCGCCAATGTCTGCAAAGAGCTGGATGCCAAGATGGTCTATATCAGTACTGATTATGTTTTTGACGGCCAGGGAACTGAGCCATGGAAAGCCGATTTTAAGGAATATAAGCCTTTAAATGTCTATGGACAGAGTAAACTTGACGGAGAGCTTGCAGTTGCAAATACGCTTGATAAATACTTTATTGTCCGCATTGCCTGGGTATTTGGTGTAAATGGAAATAATTTTATCAAAACCATGCTGAAAGTAGCTAAAACACATAATAAGCTGAAAGTGGTAAACGATCAGATCGGCACGCCAACTTACACTTATGATCTTGCAAGACTTCTTGTTGATATGATAGAGACAGAGAAATATGGTTACTATCATGCCACCAATGAAGGAGGTTATATCAGCTGGTATGACTTTGCGAAAGAAATATTTGCACAGGCCGAAAAGCTTGGTCACAAAGAATATTCAGAAGATTGTCTGACTGTTACACCTGTAACAACAGAAGAATATGGCATTTCAAAAGCTGCCAGACCTTTCAACAGCCGTTTGGATAAAAGCAAGCTGGTCGAAAATGGATTCCAGCCTCTTCCAACCTGGCAGAATGCTTTAGAACGTTATCTGAAAGAAATTGAATTTTAAAAAAGAAAAGTGTCATTCCCAACGGAATGGCACTTTTCTTGCTTTGATATCCAATCAGATAGCTTCCTCTTATACCTCTCTTCCCGTCCTAATATAATGTCCTTCTTGTACCGCTGCAAATGTTGCAAATAAGCAGACAACTACTGCACTATATTTCAATTCAATAATCAACAATGTAAGCGGAAAAATAAATAATACCGCCCCTGTAACTTTATTCATAACAGTATGAGCTGCTACAAACTTCTTTTGGACAACGTATCCAGAAACAACATTGATTACTTTGATGAATGCAATTATGACAACCCATACATAGACCCAAATTGTAATATTCAATATGGGAATCAGCTTTATCAGGCATACAACAACCAAAACAAAATCTGCCATAGTGTCTAGTTTGGAACCAAATTCGCTGACTGTATTTGTTTTTCTTGCGACCATTCCATCAATCATATCTGTAAATCCTGCCGCTATGTAAAGTGCATAAAATAATGGAGAAAGTGCCGGGCAAAACAATAATGCCATCTTTACAGTATTTACTGTCCTGATAATAAGCGTATCCACCACAGCTTTGGACAAAAACCCCTCAAACACTCCATATCAGAGTATTTGAGGGGTTTCACTTTAATGAGACACCCGGGAATCGAACCCGGGACAACTTGATTAAAAGTCAAGTGCTCTACCGACTGAGCTAGTATCCCATGTTATTAATTTTTTTCGCAGGTTCGTCATTCCCTGCTAACAGGGCTAGTTGGATTCGAACCAACGAGATGCAGGAGTCAAAGTCCTGTGCCTTACCGCTTGGCGATAGCCCTAGGCCTACTGCTTGGCGATAATCTTACTTTCGTAAGAGGGTGGATACAGGGATTCGAACCCTGGGCCTCCAGAGCCACAATCTGGCGCGCTAACCAACTGCGCTATACCCACCATAGGCCTCCAGGATTCATTCCCGGATCAATGTGCCCAAAGGGATTCGAACCCCCGACCCACGGCTTAGAAGGCCGTTGCTCTATCCAGCTGAGCTATGGACACACAATCTGTGATGACTGCACATTGCTAGGCAATGTGAAAGCGGGTGATGGGAATCGAACCCACGTATCTAGCTTGGAAGGCTAGTGTTCTACCATTGAACTACACCCGCATGAAGGTTAAGTCGGGGTGACAGGATTCGAACCTGCGACCTCTTGATCCCAAATCAAGCGCTCTAGCCAAGCTGAGCCACACCCCGGGTTGATGTCTTATCACTGCTTTCCTCTTGTCTCTCTCGCAGCGACAAGATGTATTATATATCAACCCTATACTTTTGTCAACACTTTTTTTTTACTTTTTTTCTATTTTTTTTGAGTGTCCATTTTTCCTTATAAATACGCTATTTTCAGCCACTTTTATATAAATTTTTTAATTAATTTATAAGCTCAGTTCTGAAATTGTAAAATGTGCTTCACCATCTTCATCGATTTCCATAAAAGCGTATGTTGGAACCCGGCCATATTGCCTTGGAAGCGTCAAGCTACCCGGATTAACAAGAGTAATACCATCTATTCTTTCAATCGCCGGAACATGGGTATGTCCAAACATCACAACATCTGCTCCTTTATCTTTTGCAACCTGAGCCAAAGCGTTCAAGTCATAATATACGGAATAATGATGCCCATGGGTAACCATTACTCTGTATTTACCTATTTGAATCATAAGTTCTCTATCCAGAGCAAGTCCCCAGTCATTATTACCCGATACCATATACACAGGACAGCCGGCTATCATTCTCAGATATTCTTCGTCCCGCTCTATATCCCCACAATGAATCATCATATCTATGGGTTTTACCTTTTCCAATACCATTTCCACATTTCCCAATCTACCATGAGTATCACTTACAATTAAAATCTTCATTCTTCAATTTTACCTTCATTAATTCCAATGCTTTGCCTCTGTGACTTATTTTATTCTTCATTTCAGGACTCATTTCTCCCGTAGTCATTCCATACTCAGGAACATACAATAATGGATCATAACCAAACCCATTTTCTCCCTTTTCTTCGAATCCAATGAATCCTTCAATAGTTCCTCTTGTAGTAATTACTCTTCCATCTGGAAAAGCTGCGGCTATTGCACATACAAATCTTGCACTCCGCTCGTCTCCCACAGCGTCCTTTAGCCGATCTAAAATAGCCTGATTTTTGACGCTATAAGGGGTATCTTCGCCCAGATAACGAGCAGAATAAACCCCCGGCGCCTTATCCATATAATCTACTTCCAGTCCGGAATCATCCGCAAGAACCAGTTGTCCTGTCATTTCACATATAGCTTTTGCTTTAATAATGGCATTCTCCTCAAATGTAGTACCATTTTCTTCAATATCGGCTTTAATCCCTGCATCCTTCAAAGATACAAGTTCGATATCCGGATCATCCATAATCATTCTGATTTCTTTCATTTTTCCTTCATTTGTTGTGGCAAATATAATTTTTTTTGACATTTATCGTATCCTCTTTTCCTACTTGCGTGTATAACATTTCAGACAAATATTACAGGCATATGAATCTTCAGTTCTAACCCACTCATTTCCATCTGCACTGACGTATCCTTCCCCGTCTGAAATATCTACTGTTTCCGTATAATATTCACTGACATATTCTACCGCTACCGGTCTTGTGGCATTTGGTGTCCTGATTTTTACTACCACTGCAAACTGATCACCAGCAGTCACCTGTATCATTTCATCAAACTCTACCGTGTAATATCCCTCATTCACAAAGCTTCCTGAGGCTACTTTCTGCAACTCTCCATTCAAAGAATTCACATCCTGATAGTTTGTACATACATAGACTTCATATTCAGTTCCAACACCTGTAGCATAAAATCCGGCAGCACTGAGAAACTCTGTCTCTCTAGCTGTGTATACATTTGAAAACCATGCTTCTTCTCTCTCATAGCCAAGTCTGCCGACCCATCCGCACAAATCAGTCTGGTAAATATTTGTATAGTTGTCCACATCCTCTACTTTTGTATACACAATATTGTGCATACCGATATTAGAATCATAATATGAAACATAAAAAATACCATTGTCACCAAAGTCGGTGCCCCAGCTGTTCTGACAGATAAATGCACCATCACTCTCTATATTGGTATTGAAATTTTCTTTTGGATAATTATCATCCCATCCGATAATGACTACATCATGATTTGGCTTTTCCATTCCCACATAGCAATATGCATATGTATCTGCATTATAATAGCGGGAATAATCTGTAGAATTTAACATTGTTGTATAAAGGGAACTCTGTACCCCTCCATACTTATATACCATTTCCTTAATCTTCTGCAAATCTTTTGACTCAATCATCTGTATTTCCTGTACATGCTTTACCGGTGTCAAATCCTCATTTGTCTTTCCGTCTCCATATGGATCATCTTTCTCCAATACAGGTCCCTGCCAAGCCAGCAGATAAGCTGTGGACATGGTACTTGAACCTCCTTCATATTGATTCAGATTAAAGGAATTACATAAAGACATATGATCAACAGAAAAAGTCAGCTTCTCCTCCGGCATTAAAGATGTTTCCAACGCAGTCAGTGCTGCCATTGCCCAACATGTACCAAGAGCCCCTTGTGTCCGCACCTCTGTCGTTTTATTTTCATCTACATAACTATACCGGAAAGGCAGCGCAATATTACCATCTGCACTGTTGCTGATAATTGTGGCTGTATTCGTATTCACATCCCAATTGCATGTGTATCCCAGTCCCCGGACAGCAGCATCTATAGGCACATACACCATATTATCCTTTTTGGTCACTGACGCATTCATGACATATTTAATATCATTCACAATAATTTCACTGCTATCCAGCTTCAACTGAATTTCAATATTTCCCTTTTCTATGACCAATCTATTTCCATCATATAAATTTACGGCACAATTAAATAAATCTCTGTATTCCTTATATGGTATCATAAATACCATCGTAGTATCCATGTAAATTCCTCTGTCTCTGGCATTGACTTCCACACCATCCACATTCAAAAAGAAATTACTGTTGTTTACACTAAAGGAAATTGTGCTTTTCCATTCATCTGCAATATTTTCTACTACATAGCCCTGGGCAATGTATTCCGCCTTTGCACTTCCCCTGAATGTCAAATACCCAGTTAAGCATATAAATAATATTGCTAAAAAAATATACACCCTGTTCTTCATCTTTTTCCTCCGGCTTTACTCCACAAAAGCCTGTACGACTGATTCCTGTTTTCCTCTCTTTGGAGGCTTCTTTCCCATAAACTGATAATAATATGTTTTTATCATACCATTATAAATCTTTCTATTTTTATCAGCCTTCAACCCCATATACTTTTCTGCATCTTCATAAGATGTAATAATAAATGCAGACCAATCCTCCAGTTTCTGGAACCGTTCCCCAATACAACGATATAATTCCGGCAAATCAGCTTTCTCCTCCAGCCGCTCTCCATACGGAGGATTGGTAACTATAAAACCATATTTCTTACTATGACTTAAATCTCTGATATCCCTCTGCTGGAAATGAATCATAGATTCCACCCCCGCCAGCTCTGCATTCTGACGTGCGATTCTGACCATATCTCCATCTAAATCATAACCCTGAATATCTGTCTCCACACTGGTATCTACAAGATCATTCGCTTCATCCAATGTTTCATACCATCTTTTCTTCGGAATAAGATTTGTCCACTTTTCAGACAAAAATGCTCTGTTCATACCAGGAGCCATATCTGCTGCCATCATAGCTGCCTCAATGGGAAATGTTCCGCTTCCACAAAAAGGATCTACCAAAATCCTGTCTTTTTTCCATGGTGTCAGCATAATCAAAGCTGCTGCCAATGTTTCCGATATCGGTGCCTTGGAAGATAACTTCCGATATCCCCGTTTATGAAGGGATTCTCCTGATGTATCTATACCAATAATCGCTTCATCTTTAAACATGAATATCCTAACCGGATATTCTGCTCCGGACTCTTCAAACCAGTTTACTGCATACTTACTCTTTAACCGCTCTACCATAGCTTTTTTTGCGATTCTCTGAATATCGGACGGGCTAAATAATTTACTTTTAATAGAAGATGCCTTTGTCACCCAGAATCTCCCATCCACCGGGATATATTTTTCCCATTCCAAAGCCTTGATTCCCTCAAAGAGTTCATCATATGTGACGGCCCGAAATCTGCCTGCCTGAATCATAATTCTCTCTGCAGTTCTCAAGAAGACATTTGCCCTGCAGATAGCTTCATCATCGCCTTCAAAAGTTACTCTTCCATCTTCCACAGATAAAATATCATAACCCAAATCGATTATCTCTTTTTTCAATACAGCTTCTAGTCCAAAATGGCATGGTGCCATCAATTTATATCTATCCATAAATACTCCAATTGTATGTTATTTTCTAATGTAGATTGTAATTTTATTACATGCTTTTGTCAATTGCAATTTCTTCAAATTTTAAAAAATCAGAGCACAATTATTCGATATATTCCGGAAATTTTTTCAGCTCATGAAATCCTCCGATTACATTCTTCACCTCATATCCTTTTCCCGATAATATTTGAGACATTCTCATGCTTTCCCCGCCTCGTTCACAATATAAAACCAGTTTATTTTTATAAATTTTATCCAAATTTCCCGACATTACCTCATGTGAATCCATGTGAATGGCGTTTTTTATATGTGACTTCTGATATTCCCTGAAATCTCTAAAATCTATAATCTGATATCTTTTATCAAAAAGATACGTTTTTAATTCATATGCAGAAATATTTTCAATATACATGGATGAATTCAAACCTTTTCTTTATAATATATATTAATATGATATGCAATGTGAAATATTTTTGACACGAAAAAAGCCATGAAATTCCGAGGAATTTCCTATAATGAGTTGCCCGACAAATGGCTCCTATAATAAAATAATACCTCGTGGGGGAGCCACGAGGTATTGAGGGGAGTATAAATAATTAATAAGGGGTTATAACATAAAAAGAAACATTTGAAGGGTTATTTCTTTTTACACACCAATTCTAATATACAATGTCGAAAAATGCAATAGTTTTTTTTAATAATTTTTTGTTTTTTTAACATACTAAATATGTAACTATTAACCAGCAGTTAAAGGAGGATCTTATGTCTAAAAATTCAACAAACTCAACTCAGAACGGTTACAGCAATACTTCAAAAAATGATACAAGCAATGCATCTAACACTTCTCAGAATTCAAGTAAAAACAGCAGCAATTCCTCAAAAAATGAGACGAAAGACTGCAGATAATTATTAGCCTGCAGGAAAAGCTGCTCCATTTATCCATGGAGCAGCTTTTTCTATATCTCAAATTCACATGTCAAGACAAGAACACCTTCATTCGTGCTTACTTCCTTTAACAGACGATAGGTTCCCTTCTGAAGTGTTCCATAAAAAGCCGACCAGTCCACCTGAAATTTCCACTCGCCCCCTGCCGGAATATCCCATCCAATCTCAGGAAATACTAATTCCTGCTGTAATGCACATTCCTCCCAGGAGTCATGATTCAACCATTCAATCCGGTATGCTTCCCCACTAAACATCTCTTCTGGTGTGCCATTTAAAATAGAAAAAGATGCCCCATCAGCCGTCAATGTACCTTCCTCTAAAACCAGTACTGCTTTTTCTTTTTCCTGTATCCCATCTCCTGCAAGCTCTGTTGTTTCTTCTATATCAGTATCCATATCATATGGTATCGCCCCTTCCAGAAGCACAAACCGCTCCCATATCCCATCAATATAGATATCAATACTTTTATCAGCCACATATTGATAACGATATCCTATACCAAAATTTGACTGATTGTCCTCAGATGGTATCATTTCTTCTTCTGTCGTTGATGTGATTTCTCCATCCATCACACAAGATCTCTGTGTTATATCACTCTCCTGCCTGCTATCTACATATAATTCCCCATTAATCATGGCCATCTTTCTAATCGTCACTTCTACTTCCACCTTCTCATATATATCCTGCTGAGTAGTTGCCTGCTCCTCTGATACAGCCTCAGTAGTTGCCTTCGTCACTGACTGGTTATGACCTGCACAAATCATGCCCACAAAAACAGCAACTGCTGCCGCAAGACCTGCAAATTTAAAAATATTGACATTTCTGCCAATTCTTTTTTCCGGCACTGCAGCTTCTTCTATCAGTTTTTCATCAATCTGATGAATGCCTTTTAAAAAATCCATACCTTTCACAAATATACACCCTCTTTCTCCAGATATTCTTTTAATTTGTTTCTCATACGGAACAGGATTGATTTTACTTTTCCCTTTGTAATGCCCATAATGTCTGCTATTTCATCGATAGAATCTCCATACCAGTACCTTCGTAGAAATACGACTCTCTGCTCATAGCTTCTTTCCTTAAGAAACGCAGACACCAATTCTGATAGCTCCTTCTCATCCATGTCGGTATTACTGCTTCCTGAAACCAGATGGCTATTTTCCAGTTCTGCACTTAATTCAACAATCTCTGCATGGCGTTTCTTTGCATTGTGATAATCAAGCCGGCCAAAAGAGATATAACGTATACTCTTGGCCAGATATGCAAATAAATTATCCGGTTTTGCAGGAGGAATCTGTGTCCATGCCCCCAACAACACATCATTGAAACATTCTCCTGCCTCCTGGGAATCCTTTAAAATATTTTCTGATATATGTGTAAGTATACTCCCATATTTTTTACTTGTTTCTTCTAAAGCCGATTCCGCCCGGGCAAAATATAAGTCAATAATTTCTCTATCTTCCATATCTATCCTCATTTTCTTTCCTCATTTGAAGGTCCTTCACCTTATAAGTGGGAATTTTTACATATGAGGTTTCATATTAAAAAAAATATGCTGCCGTACTAACGATTTTCATCGCTAATACGACAGCATACATCAGCGTGCGTGAGAAGATTCGAACTCCCGACACCTTGGTCCGTAGCCAAGTGCTCTATCCAGCTGAGCTACACACACATTTGCTTTATCGCAACAAATAGATTTTATAAGATTTTGTTCTATTTGTCAACTACTTTTTTATTTTTTTCTTGCTTTATTCTCTATTATTTAATATAATTTTCAATGAACTCTGAAATACTATAAAGAGAAGTGTGATACAAATAATTTGATTAGGAGATACTTATGACGGAAAATAAACAATTTTATAAAAATCTTCTTGTGCTTGTTCTCCCCATGGCATTGCAGAACCTGATTAATACAGGCATATCATCTACAGATGTAATAATGCTTGGAAAAGTAGGCGAAAAAACATTATCCGGCTCTTCGCTGGGAAGTCAGGTATTTTTTATATTAAGCTTATTTTTATTCGGCATTACTTCCGGCGGTGCAGTACTTATTGCACAATACTGGGGAAAAGGTGACACCAATACCATAAAAAAAATCTTTGGCCTGGAAATGAAATATGCCGTTTTAGTAAGTTTTTTCTTTACGATTGCTACTTTTGTATTTGCAAATCCAATCATGCATATTTTTACCAACGATGCAGAAGTTATATCTGAAGGCGTATCATATTTAAGAATTGTCTGTATTTCCTATATGATATCAGCTATTACCATGGTATACTTAAATACCATGCGAAGTATGGAACAGGTTATTATTGCAACGATTGTATATTTTTGTTCCTTAGTAACTAATATTATTGCAAATTATATTTTTATCTTCACTCCACTTAATATGGGCATTAAAGGTGCTGCCCTTGGTACTGTCATTGCCCGTACACTGGAACTGATGATTGTCCTTGTTTATGATAGGAAATTGAATCATGTTTGTAAATTTCATTTTTCATATTTATTCATGAAAGATAAAGGAATTGCCCGGGATTTCACTAAATATTCCATGCCCGTTATTATAAACGAAGTCGCCTGGGGAGCCGGTACTTCCTGCATCTCAGCAATTATTGGTCATCTGGGAAGTGCTGCAACTGCTGCAAATTCCGTTGCCCAGGTAACAAGACAACTTGCCATGGTCATCACTTTTGGTATTGCTAATGCTACTGCGATTATTATCGGAAAAACCATTGGGGAGGGAAATCCGGAAAAAGCCCGTTTATATGGAAAGAAATTCTTAAAACTGGCTGTCATCACAGGATGTTTTGGTTCTATGGTTGTATTGATTGCCAGACCGCTGGCTCTTGAATTTATGGTTTTAACTCCACTGGCATCCAAATATTTGTCTTATATGATGTTTGTCATGGCATATTTCGTAATCGGTCAGGCCATAAACACAGTTCTTATCGTTGGTGTTTTCCGCGCCGGAGGCGATACGAAATTCGGGCTGTTCCTGGACATGACTTTTATGTGGTGTATTTCCATTTTCTTTGGCTTCATCGCGGCCTTTATCCTTAAGCTTCCGGTTATTGTAGTATATATCATCCTGCTAAGTGATGAGATTATAAAAATACCGGTAAGTTATTACCGGTATCGCTCTTACAAATGGCTTAAAAATGTTACAAAATAAAATTTTTTAATCCAATCCGAACATTTGCCGAAAGATTGTCTTTCCGGCTTTTGTTCGGAAAATCTTTTCATATACATTTTCACATATTTTTCTTGGTTCATGATCTTCATACATATTTACAATAAAATCAGCTTCCACCAAAATCTGATAATCCAATCCATCAATATCTGTATAGGTATGATGATGTCCGACAAGATAACATACCCTGTCTATCATCTCATCCGGATATTCCAGCTCTTTTAATAATTTCTCAGCCTCTGCCGGCCCTTCTTTCTCCTGATTTTTTCCATAACAATTACCGTACTTTTCTTCTGATACTTTTATTCCTATATCATGTACCAGCGAAGCTGTCTCCAGAGTTGCCTGCATTTCCTTCGAAATACCTTCCAATTCACCAATCAGTTTCGCAAAACTATGAACTTTGCAGAAATGCTGTATCCGTTTGGGATCATTCCGATAATAATCTATCATTTTTAAATATAATAAATTTAATTGCTCCATACTAACACCTTATCCTACATGTCTTTCAAATCTTGTAAATCCTAATATTTCATCTATTTTTTGAAGTGCATCCTCCGGTATCACAAGTTCACTTGCAGCCACATTTCCCTCTAGCTGAGAAGGCTTACTTGCACCTGTAATTACACTGCTGATAATCTTCTTACGCAATATCCACGCTAAAGCCAGAACAGGCATTGTTGTTCCCAGTTCATCTGCTATTTTGGACAATTTTTCCACCTTATCCAGATTTTCATCTGTCAAAAGCTGATTCACCTGTTTATCTATCTGATGTGTCGCACGGGAATTTTCAGGATAGGCCTCTCCCTTCTTATATTTTCCTGTAAGAAGGCCTTGGGCCAATGGGGAGAACGGTGTAATTCCAATACCATATTCTTCGCATACATCAATAATCTCATGCTCAATATAACGGTCAATCATATTATACTGTGGCTGCAATACTGTCATAGGATGCAAATGGTACTCCCTGATAATCGTCTGTGCCTTTTCAAGCCTTGCAGCTCCCCATTCCTCACTGACACCATAATACAAAATTTTTCCTTGTGTTACTAAATCACTCAATGTACGAAGTGTCTCTTCCATTGGTGTAGTAGGATCAAAACGATGGCAATAATAAAGATCAATATAATCCATACCAAGATTTTTCAACGAACGATCGATATTTTCTATTATATGCTTTCTGGATAATCCCCATCCGTTCGGACCCGGACAGGTAGGAAAGAATACCTTGCTTGATACTACATAAGAGCTTCTATCATAATCTTTAAGTACTTTTCCCAAGAATCGCTCCGCTTCACCTCCACTATATGCATCTGCACAGTCAAAGAAATTTATACCTTTATCGAAAGCAACACGGATTGTTTCTTCTGCTATATCCTGGTCAGACTGACTGCTTAAATTTGTCATCCAGCTTCCCAAGGCGATCTCACTTACCTTAAGTCCTGATTTTCCCACATTACGATATTTCATATTTCTCACCTTAACCTTTCATTAAATTATATTTCTATTATCTTTCTCTTATTTTTATCTCCTTCTTTACAAATTTTACATCTTCAAGTATACTTGAACGCAAGAGTTTTATTCATTTTTTATCAATATTATCTAGGAGGACACATATGGCTCATTATACAATCAGAGAATTATC
Source organism: Lachnospiraceae bacterium (assembly GCA_034172985.1). Classification (GTDB taxonomy): domain Bacteria; phylum Bacillota; class Clostridia; order Lachnospirales; family Lachnospiraceae; genus CAG-303. The sequence continues at coordinate 1,247 of JAXFDY010000133.1, read as the reverse complement.
CGTCAGATACAATATCCCCACATCCACATTGAGATATTATGAAGATTTAGGTCTGCTTACAAATGTTACCCACAATGAAAAAAATCAGAGAATTTACGATGAAAGTCATATCGCAACACTGAATGCAATACAATGTTTCAAACAGACTGGTCTGCCTCTCAGCAAAATAAAGGATTTTTTTGAATACTCCTCAAATCTGTCGGAAAACATAGATGATGTACTAAATATGATGATTGAACATGAAACAAATATTAAAAATAAAATAGAACAACTTCAGGATGGTCTTGAACATATCCAGCAAAAGATTCGTTTTTATTCTGGTATCCAAACCGCAATCCGCGAACAAAAACCATGGCCGTGCTGGGAAGACACCCTGTTACCATGATAAAATCAAAAAGGAAATGCTGATATATTCAACATTTCCTCATCTTAAAAATAATGCCGGCGACCGGAATCGAACCGGTACGGGAGATTAGTCCCGCAGGATTTTAAGTCCTGTGCGTCTGCCAGTTCCGCCACGCCGGCATAAATGGGACCTATAGGGCTCGAACCTATGACCCTCTGCTTGTAAGGCAGATGCTCTCCCAGCTGAGCTAAGATCCCATGTTTTCTTCTGTTCTGTTTTTCCATGCTTTCGCATGGCAGCGACCCGGATGGGGTTCGAACCCACGACCTCCGCCGTGACAGGGCGGCGCTCTAACCAGCTGAGCCACCGGGCCAGATCTTTCTTTTCGCTTCTATGGCTTTGTTTTTCCGTCATCAGGATCTCTCCCACCTCCGGTGGGGCCTTCCCTTTGACATAAAGTGGACCTTCAGGGACTCGAACCCGGGACCGACCGGTTATGAGCCGGTTGCTCTAACCAACTGAGCTAAAGGTCCATTTCCCTTCCGCTTTCGCTTTCAGGTTTTAAGCCGATGATCGGACTCGAACCGATAACCTGCTGATTACAAATCAGCTGCTCTGCCAATTGAGCCACATCGGCATAATGACTCCGACGGGAATCGAACCCGTGTTACCGCCGTGAAAGGGCGATGTCTTAACCGCTTGACCACGGAGCCATATTTACTTTTTGAAAGAACTGACCTGTAAGAAACTCTTACAGGTCGCATTCACTCCCCGAGTTGGGCTCGAACCAACAACCCTTCGGTTAACAGCCGAATGCTCTACCATTGAGCTATCGAGGATTATTTAATTGAAGATATCTGATATACCTTCAAAACCGCATACACTACACATCTATCATTCC
>JAXFDY010000055.1:0-23967 GCA_034172985.1 Lachnospiraceae bacterium | reverse complement strand
CACCTGCTGCCATAATTACATCTGAATCATATCCCGGCATTGCCCATGGCTCCGGTACTACATGACTATCTACCGGTGCTGCGGCCTGAATTCCTTTGCAAAATTCAATGACCCCTTCCGGGAAGCCAAATTCTACCGCCTGAATAATATCATGTCTTGTTTCCCTGCTATCCGGCACAACTTTAAATCCAAGTTTTTCATAAATATTTGCAGCAAATACAGCTCCCTTTACAGCTGCAGCAGTCACCGTTGGTGCAAGGAACAATCCCTGATAAAAGCTTCTATTCACTCCCAGTGATGCCCCGACTTCTTTTCCAAGACCAGGTGTCATTAAGCGATACGAAGCATTCTCCACACACTCTTTGGAGCCTGCAATATATCCGCCTAACGGAGCAAGCCCCCCTCCCGGATTTTTAATCAGGGAGCCTACTACCATATCCGCACCAAAATCCGAAGGTTCTACTACATCAACAAATTCTCCGTAGCAGTTATCCACCATAACAATAATATCTTTTCTGATACTTTTAACAAACTGTACTGCTTCCCCAATTGCCTTTACACTAAGTGTCGGTCTTGGCAGATAACCTTTGGAACGCTGGATTTCCACAAGCTTTGTCTTTTCTGTAATTGCATTTTTAATGCCTTCAAAATCAAAGGATCCATCTTCCATAAGTTCTACCTGTTTATAAGATACCCCATATTCAGCAAGGGAGCCCTTTGTCTCCCGAATCCCGATGACCCCTTCAAGAGTATCATATGGCTTTCCGGAAATAGATATCATCTCATCTCCCGGGCGAAGATTTCCAAACAATGCAATGGTCAGTGCATGAGTTCCACAGGCAATCTGGGCACGTACCAGTGCATCTTCCGTATGAAAAACATCTGCAAATACTTTTTCTAAAGTATCTCTTCCCGGATCAGTATATCCATATCCGGTAGAACCTTCGAAATGCATTTCACTTACCTGATTTTTCTGCATTGCCTTGATGACTTTCATCTGATTATATTCCGCTATTTCATCCAGGCTTTCAAATCTTTCTTTCAGACCTTTTAATACTTCGTTGGAAAAGTCAATGACTTCCTTTGATATTCCAAGTTCTTCATAAGTATGATATAATTCTGACTGTATATTCATGATATCTCCATTCTTTCTATTTTTATTTTGCAAACGAACATTCCTTTACCAGATATTCCAATATCTTATCTTTATTCATTTGATAATCCTCATAATTAATCCACTGTACTTCTTTTTCTCTTCGAAACCATGTCAGCTGTCTTTTGGCAAAATGTCTTGTATCCCTTTTAATAACATAAACAGCTTCTTCCAGAGACATTTCTCCTTCCAGATAAGCATATATTTCCTTATATCCAATGCCCTGCATAGAAACAAGCTGTCTTCCATATCCCATATCCCGCAGTTTTTCCACCTCTTCAACCAGTCCTTTTTCTAACATAAGATTTACTCTCTGATCAATTCTCTGATATAAAAGGTTTCTGTCCATATTTAATACAAAATATTTAAACTCATAAGGCGAACTGTTTTGTCTCTGTTTTTCATTATGATGGGAAATTTTTTCGCCTGTCTGCTTATAATATTCCAGTGCACGAATGACGCGTTTTACATTATTCTCATGAATCTGTTCTGCAGCTTCTTCATCTACTTTTTTCAACATATCATGAAGAAAATGGTTTCCTTTTTCCTTTGCCAGACTTTCCAGTTCTTTCCGATATGTCATATTATTATCCTCTTGCGTAAAATCTATGTCATAAAGCAAAGACTGGATATAAAATCCTGTTCCACCGGCTACAATCGGTATCTTTCCGGCATCATATATTTTATTTATATATTTTTTTGCCATCGACTGAAAAATATAGATATTGAATTCCTCCGACGGATCCAGCTCATCCACCAGATAATGCCTGACTCCCTGCATTTCTTCCTGTGTTATCTTTGCAGAACCGATATCCATATATTTATATATCTGAATTGAATCTGCACTGATAATTTCTCCGCCGATTTTTTTTGCAAGACAGACTGACAACTCTGTTTTTCCCACAGCTGTCGGACCGGTTAAAACAATCAGAGGCTTTTTACGTTCCATTTCTCTCTCCTTAAATTATTCTCTTAAATTTCTTCTCTAACTCATATTTACTCATAGAAATAATTGTAGGTCTTCCATGAGGGCAATTATAAGGATTTTCCAATGTCAGCAATTCATCAATCAAGGCTTCTGCCTCCTGCATAGATAACCTGTTATTTCCCTTGACAGCCGCCTTGCAGGACATGGATGCAATTCTCTCCATTATCAAATCAGAACTTCCCCGAAGACCATTTTCATCTGTCAGGCTATCGATCAGCTCCATAAGGAGTTCTTCCTTTGCCAGCCGGTATAAATCAAACGGAACAGAATGTACTGCATAATCATTTCCACCAAATTCCTCAATATCATATCCCAGCTGTCCAAGCTCATCCCTATATTTTTTTATCACTTCTCCTTCACGAAGAGAAAGACTCAGAATAAGTGGCGGATTGATTTCCTGGGCAATTGATTCCTTTGTTTTCAACTTTTTCATTGTCCGCTCAAACAATACTTTTTCGTGAGCTGCATGTTGATCGATAATAAACATCTTATCACCATACTCCACAATCCAATAGGTTTCGAATACCTGACCTACAATTTTATGATGAATTCGCGCTTCTTTTGATAAAAGTTTATCGTCAAACAAATTCATCTGTTCTGGTTTTTCCTCTTGAAGTGGTCTTGCTTTTTCTTTTGTTCCATATTGCACATCTTCGCGCAGAATTTCCGTTTTTTTCTCCGGAAGAGGCATTTTCATTTCCTCTCTTCGATGAACTTCAAAAATCTCCGGAGTCTTCTGAATCTTCTGGTTTAATGGCTCACTTACTATTTTTTCCGGCTCAGGTTTTACTTCAGGAATCAGTTCTTTTCCCGAAAGTGTATCCCTGATTTGCTCTTGAATCATCGAATACAAAATTTCACCATTCCGGAATCTGATTTCCATTTTTGCCGGATGGACATTCACGTCAATCAATTCCGGCTCTACCTCAAATTGAAGAACTGTAAAAGGATATTTATGCTGCATCATAAAATTTTTATATCCTTCTTCAATAGATTTATTTATAATACTGCTTTTGATATATCTTCCATTTATAAAATAATTTTCAAAATTTCTGTTACCTCTGGAAATAACCGGTTTCCCGATAAATCCATTGATTCCGACGTCATTTCCCTCAAAATGAACCTCTAAAAGATTCGCTGCCACATCCCTTCCGTATATCTGATAGATTACATCTTTCAGATTTCCATTACCACTGGTATTTAACATATGCTTTCCATTATTGATAAAACGAATACTGATTTCCGGATGTGATAATGCAATTCTCTGAATAATATCACTGATATAACCCGCTTCTGTCATAGCAGATTTTAAAAATTTTTTTCTTGCCGGGGTATTATAAAATAAATTACGTATGAGAAAAGTTGTCCCATCAGGTACACCCACTTCCTCCATATCTTTTTCCTGTCCCCCCTGAATTTCATATCGGCATCCCATGATAGAATCTTTTGTTTTTGTAATCAGCTCAACCATCGAAACAGCGGCGATACTGGATAATGCTTCTCCCCGGAACCCCAGAGAAGTCACAGACAACAAATCTTCTGCCGTTTTTATTTTACTTGTAGCATGACGCAAAAATGCTGTTTTTATATCTTCCTTTTCCATTCCTGCCCCATTATCTGTGATTCGAATCAGTGAAACTCCGCCATCTTTAATCTCTACTGTAATCGCTGATGCCATAGCATCAATGGCATTTTCCATTAATTCTTTTACAACAGAAGCTGGTCTGTCGATTACTTCTCCTGCAGCTATCTTATTGATTGTATTTTCATCTAAAACCTGAATATTTCCCATTTTTATTTCACACTAACTTTCCATCGGTTTTTTAATCTACTTTGCAGCTTATATAAAGTATTTAATGCATCAATCGGCGTGAGATTGCCCAAATCCAATTCTGTCAGTTCCTGAATCACATCTTCATCTTTAACTGTATCAAACAAAGACATCTGGGTCATCTCCAATTCATCCGGTTTTTTCTGAGGCTTCCTGTGATGAGTCCCCGTTCCATGTTCTGCTATTTCTCTTGCATTTCTGGAGATATCCGCATCTGCCAGTTCTGCAGCCAGTTCTTTGGCCCGTTCAATCACCACATCCGGCACCCCTGCCAATTTTGCCACCTGAATTCCATAACTTTTATCTGCACCACCCTTAATAATTTTCCGCAAAAAAACAATATTATCTCCCTGTTCTTTTACTGCGATACAATAATTGCTCACTCCGTTTATCATACCCTCCAGCTCTGTAAGTTCATGATAATGAGTTGCAAAAAGAGTTTTTGCCCCGAGCTGTTTACTGCTGATATACTCCACCACAGCCCAGGCAATGCTCAGTCCGTCAAAGGTGCTAGTTCCTCTTCCGATTTCATCAAGAATCAGAAGGCTGTCAGATGTGGCATTTCGAAGAATATTTGCCACCTCTGTCATCTCTACCATGAAAGTACTCTGCCCGCTTGCAAGATCATCAGAAGCCCCCACACGTGTAAAAATTCTATCGCAAATCCCTATATTTGCACTTTCCGCCGGCACAAAGCTTCCCAACTGAGCCATCAGTACAATCAGGGCACTTTGCCGCATATAAGTTGATTTTCCTGCCATATTAGGTCCCGTAATAATTGCAATCCGATTATTGGAATTATTCAGATATGTATCATTTGACACAAACATATCATTGTTCATCATCTGCTCCACTACCGGATGACGCCCTGCCTTAATATCGATAAGACCTTTTTCATTGATTTTTGGTTTTACATACCTGTTTTTCTCTGCCACATATCCCAGGGAAGCAAACACATCAACTGCAGCCACTGCTTTTGCCGTCTTTTGTATTCTCGCAATATGTTCAGCGATTCTGTCTCTTACATCGCAGAACAGATGGTATTCCAGTGTGAACAATTTATCTTCCGAGCCGAGAATTGTCATTTCCAATTCTTTTAATTCCGGTGTGATATATCGTTCTGCATTAGTTAATGTCTGCTTTCTTGTATAATCTTCAGGCATTACAAAACTATCTTTATAGGCATTTGTAATCTCAATACAATATCCAAAATTTTTATTAAATTTTATTTTCAAATTTTTTACTCCTGTACGTTCCCGTTCTCTCGCTTCCAGTTCCGCCAGCCATGTCTTGCCATCAGTTTTTGCATGGCGTAGCCTGTCTACTTCTTCGTGATATCCCTCTTTTATAATACCGCCTTCCTTAATTAACATGGGCGGTTCCTCCATAATTGAACACTCTATTAATTCCGTAATATCTTCCAGCGCATCCATATCTTCATTAATATTATGCAATAGCTCATTATCAAATGTCGCAAGGATTTGCTTAATATATGGAATCATTGCCAGTGAATTTTTAAATGCTACTAAATCTCTTGGATTTGCTGATTTATTTGCAATTCTGCTAATAATACGTTCCAAATCATAGATTGGATTCAGGTATTCTCTGAGTTCCTCACGGTCAATTGCAGAATTTACCAGACATTCTACCGCATCCTGACGCTTTATAATTTCACTTTTTTCGATTAATGGCTGTTCGATATAAGAGCGAAGTAACCTTGCACCCATAGCTGTTTTTGTCTTGTCTAAAATCCACAGCAAAGAACCTCTCTTATTTTTTTCTCTCAATGTTTCTGTTAATTCGAGATTTCTTCTGGTAGAAGTATCAATCACCATATATTTTCCCGTGACATATGGCGTAATCGTAGTTAACTGAGCCAGGGAATCTTTTTGTGTTTCTAAGAGATACTGCATCAATGCACCTGCACTTACAGATCCGGTAGGGAAATCTCCCAGTCCAAGTCCTGCTAAATTATGCACTTTAAAATGCTCTAGCAATATTTTTCTCGAATTTTCATCATCAAAATACCATGATTCCAACGAAAACACAGAGATATTTAATCGTTCTTTCATATCATCCAAATCAATTCCGCTGACATGAAATGCATTATTACAAATGATTTCTGAAGGCATAAACTTATTGATTTCGTCTAACAAAGTACGTTTACTGTTCACTTCTGTGACATAAAAATCTCCAGTCGTAATATCACAGACCGAAATCCCATAAGTATCTCCCACATAGACAATACACATCAGATAATTATTTTTTGATTCATCCAGAAGAGCTGTATTGAAATTTGTTCCCGGTGTAACAACACGCACTACTTCACGTTTGACCAGACCTTTCGCCATCTTCGGATCTTCTACCTGTTCTCCGATAGCTACTTTATATCCTTTTCCAACCAGTTTATTTAAATATACATCTACAGCATGATGAGGAACGCCACACATGGGTGCACGCTCCTCAAGACCACAGTCTTTCCCTGTAAGGGTAAGTTCCAGTTCTTTTGATACCAGAATTGCATCTTCAAAAAACATTTCATAAAAATCGCCCAATCGGTAAAACAGAATACAGTCTTTGTACTGCTCTTTTGTCTTCATATATTCCTGCATCATAGGTGATAATTGTCCCATTGTTTTTCCTCTTTTCTGAAGTCTATTCCATTTCTCCCATATAATAAAAACCTTTTGCCTCTTTCAGACTGACATTTACAATTTTTCCAATCAGTCTCTCATCTCCCGGAAAATGTACAACAATTCCGGAACTGAGTCTTCCTGTCACATATCCTTCCAGCTGTTCGTTTTTATCTTCTACAAGTACATCCATGATCTGACCTTCAAATCGTTTTGTACGTTCAGCAGCAATATCCTGCACTTCTTTTAATAGCCGGTCAAACCGCTCCTTTACTTCTTTTTCAGGCACTTGATTTTCCATGGAGGCAGCAGGTGTTCCAGTCCGTTTTGAATAAATAAACGTAAAAGCACTATCATATCTTACTTTGCGGACCACATCCAGTGTTTCCTGAAAATCCTCTTCTGTTTCTCCCGGAAATCCAACTATTATATCGGTGGTCAGTGAAATATCCGGCACGGCTGTACGAATCTTATCAACAAGTTTAAGATACTCTTCTTTCGTATATTTACGGTTCATCTCTTTTAAAATTCTACTGCTTCCTGACTGTACCGGCAAATGCAGCTGCCTGCATATTTTTTTTGAATGTTTCATTACATCGATTAATTCATCTGACAAATCTTTTGGATGGGACGTCATAAACCGAATCCGTTCTAATCCTTCTATTTCCTCTATTTGTTGCAGAAGCTGTGCAAAAGTAACCGGTTTCTCCAGATTTTTTCCATAAGAATTTACATTCTGGCCAAGAAGCATTACTTCCACTACTCCATCTGAAACTAATTTTTTGATTTCATTTATAATCTGTTCCGGCTGTCTGCTTCGCTCCCGTCCCCGGACATAAGGAACAATACAGTAACTGCAAAAATTATTACATCCAAACATAATATTGACGCCCGATTTAAAAAAATACTTGCGATCTACAGGCAGTTCTTCCACTATCTTATCCGTATCTTTCCAGATATCAATCACCATCTTATCTCCATCCAGACGCTGATACAAAAGTTCTGCAAATTTATAAATATTGTGAGTTCCGAATATTAAATCCACAAATCGATAGCTTTTTCTTATTTTCTCTACTACCTGTTCTTCCTGCATCATACATCCGCATAAAGCAATCAGCATATTCGGATTTTTCTTTTTAATATTAGACAAATACCCCAATCTGCCATATACTTTTAAATTTGCATTTTCTCTTACCGTACAGGTATTATATATTACAAAATCCGCTTCCTCATGGTCGACAGGAGCAAAACCGATCAACTCCAGAACTCCCAGAAGCTTTTCAGAATCTCTCGCATTCATCTGACACCCGAACGTCTGAGTACAGCAACTTAATTTATGTCCACATTCTTTACTTTTCTGTGCCACACGATTTCTGCATTTTTTTATAAAATAATACTGTCGCATCGGTTCCTCATAAGGAACCGGACCATTTTCATCTATCATTTCCAGAATTTTTTCTAACTCTGTATTTTTGCTCATGATTTCCTCCTTACATTTTGCAGGCAATTTTCCTAGTATATTATACTTGAAATTGCCGAAATTGCAAGAAAAAAAGACTTTCAACCAACAAAATGATTAAAAGTCTTTTTTTCTTACTGATTTTGATTTGCCGATTCCGGATTCAGATATAAATTGTATACTTCATTCAATTCTGCATTTGCAGCAAGAAGTTCATTCAGTTCTTCCGCAGCTCTTGTCTTTAAAATCTGAAAATCTTCATCATTTTCCACTTTCTGCTTATCAAATTCATCATCTACTGTCAGATTATGAACTTTATATCCTGCATCTCCATTTACCAGGAACAAAATGTCAACAGAAGGCAAAAGTTCTGCATAATTATATAATTTCACTTTGTAAGTAACAATCAAGGCAGTATAATCTTCATCAATATTATCAATACCAGATTTATAACACACGAAATCCGATACACTCTCAATATATTTTTTGTTAATGGATAATCTATTTGGATCAATCGCATTCGTGGAATCAATATATTTACCAACCTCATTGATATCCCCACTAATTACATAAGCATTATAAAAACCGAAAATCAATTGTGTGATTTCGGATTCCTGCGATTCCGGCTCAATCGTAAGAACCGGTCCCGCTGTTGTTTCCTCTGCGCTTTCCCCTTCAGCCGCCGCAGTTTCAACAATCGCCTTGTCTTTATCCGGCTGTTCCGATTTCTGACCGCTTTCTTCCTTTCCTGCTGCAACTGACACAATTAACACAACAACTAACACAATTCCAAACAATGTAATGAGAATCTGCTTATTATTTTTCTCATAAATCTCTTTGCATATACCTATCACATCATAAATATCTTTTTTCGGTTTTCTCCCTTTATGATTCATTCTTCTGTGCTGTGATGTAGTTCTATGCTTTGCCTCTATTATTCTAATATCATCTTCCAAAGTATCATGAAGATTTTCTGTATTCTCATCTGAATGGATATTCATCTCAAAATCCTCCTATAAACCTGTTAAAACAATATTATTTTAACAGATATATATAAAAATTGCAACAAACACTTGAAATAATCCAAATTATAGATTATAATAAGTAAATGTGATTTATGCATGCGTAGTTTAATGGATAAAACGTGCCTCTCCGGAAGGCAAACTGTGGGTTCGATTCCCGCCGTGTGCATTAACAATTTATTAGGCTGTATGTACAGTTTTATCATTCTTATGTTCTTCCAGAAGACTATGTACTCTCTCTACTTCATCTAAAATTAAGTATTCACTCTTTCTTATCTCATTTTTCAAAATTCTTTCCGTTTGTTCTACTTGTATTCTCACATCGTTAATTTCATTTTTTAGAGGTTCTAGTTTTCTATCTATCATCTCCGAAAAATCTTCCTGTATCACTATAAACTTCTGGTCTATCCCTTCCTGCATCACTACAAACTTCTGGTCTATCTCTTCCTGCATCACTACAAACTTCTGGTCTATCCCTTCCTGCATCACTACAAACTTCTGGTCTATCCCTTCCTGCATTTCTATAAACTTTTGGTCTATCCCTTTCTGCATTACTTCAAACTTTCTATCCATTCGCTCTGACATTTCATTGCTGAACACTTCAAACTTTCTATCCATTCGTTCTGACATTTCATTGCTGAACACTTCAAACTTTTTATCCATTCGTTCTGACATTTCATCGCTGAACACTTCAAACTTTTTATCCATCATATCAGAAATTCCCTGTAATAATTCTGTATCTCTCATAATCTCCTCTCTTTCTCTCTCAAACAACTGCCAGGCATATGCAAACGCCTGACAAACAGTTACCTCTAATCATAGTATATCATTTTTCAAATGTAACGTCTATTCCAATATCAATTTAATTGTATCTTTTTCCCAATCATAGTAATATATATTATCAGAAAGAATTTCTTCTTCCGCCAATTCTCTTTCATTAACTTCCGATACCATTTTCTTTAAATCACCTGCTGATACACCACCATAAGGAACAAGTAGTACTTCGTGAATACTGCTCGGGATAATATAAAAATTGCTTTTCATTTTTTCTCCAAATTCATGTAAGACATTTTTATACAAAATACAGGCGGCACCATTTAATTGCATCTGATTCGTCAATACATACATATGTTCCTGTCCTTCTTCCCGGTATTGTTCAAATTCTTTCTTAACAGCCTCATATTCTTTATTATCCTGCTCCCGATCCCAAATCATTTCCATCAGCATATCTTCCAGACAGCAGATTTGAGCCGGCAGCAGATCAGGTGTATGATACAAAGCATCTCGGTACAAATCACCTATATCAATCTTCCACATTTTTAAATGTTCTTCACAAACCTGAAATGTTGCATTTTTCCACTCATCTTCTCCACCTGGAATTTTGACAAAAAAGATGATTGCCATATCCAAAAATCTTACATATGGCATATGTTCCAGACGATTCTTATTTTTCTCAAAGTTCACCAGCTTATAAGCAATATTTTTTCTTATCTTATCATAATCCATCAGTTCGTCTATATTCACATTCGCCTTACCGGAATATTTATGATAAATTTGATAAATCTCATTTACAATATCTGTCTTTGCCTTTCCTTTCTGATATTGCTCGTAAAACAGATTCAGATAAATGGTAGGCGAAATATTTCTATCCTTCCCACGAATCACCAATCCGTCCAGAACAATCCCATTATTTTTATTTACCTGAATAATGTTTACTGTGGCACTATCCCCCATAATCTTCTGAATACCTGTCTGTACATAATCTAAAAATTCCTGATATTTCATTCAAAATTCTCCTTTCACTTTACTCATTCAAGCAAAAGGTGTCGAATCATTTTAAAGGTATATTACTATTATATTAATTATTTGTTTCATGTCAAGATATTTTATTTAATTTTTTGTAAAATCAGGAGTTTATCCTCTACCTCCCCAAATATCTGATATCCATTATTCAAATAATCATCCGCCTCTGCAAGATAATTTTCTTTACTGGAAGTCCTCAGACTAAACACAATATAATCCTGCTGATCGCCGGCAGAATGTTTATATATTTCATCTCTCTCGGCCAATACCGGCACCAGTGTTGTAGTTGCTGATACTGAAGCATCCCTCGGTATCTCATCCAGTAAAGCATACATTTCCTCATACATTTCCCGGTCTCTCAGATATTCACCAAAATATTCATTTCGATCAGAAATACAGGAAATGGACAGAAGTAAGGTAACTACCAGCATAGAAACTGCCGTTTTCTTTCCACAGTTTTCTTTCTTTTCACCTATTTCCAGAAAAGCCAGATATATCACAAGGACCCCTGATGCATAAGCATATTGATAATAAATACTATGCTGATAGGTATAATCTGATAGAAGATTCAAAACCACCATAGGCACAAGCAGTAAATAAGTAGAAAATCTTTTACTTTGAAAAGGTAAAAACAAAACCGGTAAAAACATCCATAAAAGAAATTCCAGTTTTTCTGCTGTCAGAAGCTGTTTCATAACATAAGCCGGATTCTTCAGCATCGTCATAACAAGATTTCCTATCCCCTCATAACCATTTACAGTCAGATTTTCATATCTGCCAAAAGAGGTAATGGCACCCCCGCCATCACTATACCTTCCCATAAAATAAAATACGATAAAGAAATATGCAACCGAGACCAAAAACATAAAAAAGCCTGTGATTTTCTGTTTATTATCTCCCCTGCCCAAACTATAATACAATCCTATGCATGCTGTATAGATTGGGGCATCTTCTTTTACTGCCAGAATCAAAAGAGTAAATATTGCAATACCAGCTATTTTTTTTCTGTCAAATTTTTCTCTATCCATAAAATAAAGCAGCCACAAAACCAAAGGTGCTAAAAACTTATTTTCATGAAAATCATAAAACAAGCCACCCCTTAAAGCAGGATACAGCAAATACACACCACACATACAAAACGTAGTCACTTTAGACAAATTTTTTCGTCTACACATGAGATACACCGGAATAACTCCCGAGACAACAGCAGCAAGCTGAACGAAAATTAATGTCATTGGAGAAGAAAAAATAGCATACACAGGCAAAATCAAATAAAAAATCGGCGAAAAATGTATTGTAAAATGTGATACAAGATGATAACGCTCACAAGTAGTATAAGGAATCAGACATTTTTTCATATAATGGAACATCTGAACAAAAATTCCAAAGTCAAATGTAACTGCTTTCATCAAAAATAACCGCAAAGCAGTTAATAACAAAAGATACAAAAAAACAAGTATAACAAATACTCCTATTGATAGTTTCATACTTCTGATACTCATATCTGCCTTCAAAAACTGTCGGCATGACCGGTGATTTAGAACATATCGGACAACAAGAAGCACAAGAAGACTCACGACAGAGATATAATAAACATTTGTTGTTTTACACGCAATAAGTAGACCATAACCTATAGATGCCGTCAGTAAAAAAAATAAATCCAGCTTTACAACAAAAAAGCGGAAACATAATAACTCCAAAACAGTCAATCCGCAAAAAACGCAAACCAGCATCAGTAAATATCTAAGATTAGAAAAATCATTAAGGCTATCCAACTCATTTACCCTATCCATATTTTCTATCAAGACAAACATTCCAGTAAAAAGAACCGCAGAAATACTCCGAATAATCAAACGTTCCAAAACATTAGAATTTTTCTCTTCCTTAATTTCATCCATAATTGTCTCCTTATAAATCAAGCTGAATTAAAAAAGCAAAATGGACTGACATCTAAACGACCTGCCAGTCCATCACACAACTTTCTTACAAATCCGGATACAAATTAAACTCGTGATAAATATTCACCTGTTCTTGTATCAATCTTAATCACATCACCCTGCTCAACAAACAAAGGCACATATACAGTAGCTCCTGTTTCAACTACAGCAGGCTTTGTTGCTCCTGTTGCTGTATCTCCCTTGAAGCCAGGCTCAGTTTCAGTAATCTCAAGTTCAACAAATAAAGGTGGTTCAATTGCGAATACAGACCCATTGTGAGAACAGATCTTTACCATCTCATTTTCCTTAACAAATTTTAATGCATCGCCGATTGTATCTGCATTCAGTGCAATCTGCTCATATGTGTTTACATCCATGAAGTTATATAAATCACCGTCTGAATAAAGATACTGCATATCTACTCTGTCAATACGGGCCTGCGGAAACTTTTCTGTTGGTCTGAAAGTTTTTTCCACAACACCGCCATTCTTAATATTCTTCAACTTTGTTCTTACGAAAGCAGCTCCCTTACCAGGTTTTACATGCTGAAATTCAATAATCTGATATACATTTCCTTCAATTTCTACTGTAATACCATTTCTAAAATCTCCTGCTGAAATCATTCAAATATCCTCCTTAAATATATGTCTCCATTCTTAAAGACACAGTAATATAATTATTTTATAATACTAGTGTATTTTTTTCAACTATTTTTTACAGATTTTTTCCAAAATTTCATTACATATTTCTTCAACAGTCTTTTTATCTGTCTCAACAATAACATCTGCAGCTTTCTGGTAAAATTCCTTACGCCTTTCCATCAGTGTACTAATATACTCTACATTCATATTTCCATTAAGAATAGGACGGTTTTGATTATCTTTCACTCTTTGATATATCGTTTCCGGTGTTGCAGTCAACAAAACTATTGTGCCATTTTCTCTCATATAATCAACATTTTCTTCCCTGATTACAGTACCACCGCCACAGGAGATAATACAATCATTCTGCTTTAACACAACTTTCAGACATTCCGTTTCCATATCACGAAATGCTTTCTCTCCTTTTTCCTCAAATATCCGGCTAATACACATGCCTGCTTTTTCCTCAACAAAAACATCCAGATCAACTTCCCTCATTGAAGTCATTCCTGACAATTTTTTTGATACAGTAGATTTTCCGGTACCCATAAAACCAATAAGAAATATATTTGTTTTCATTTTTTTCTCCACACTATAATATGTCCAAAATTTCTTTTAATTTTTCCGCATCTATTTGCCCTGGAGCCGATGCTTTCTTTCCAACACCAAAGGTAATGCATGATCCAAACACTTCTCCTGCCACTCTGCTCACCATTCCCAATTTTCCCATAGATATTGTTACCACAGGAATATTTATACAGGTTTTTGCAATCGATGTGGCCGAAAGCAACTCTAATACATCTTCTCTATGCTGAGGCATCACTGCAATCTTAGCAATATCTGCTCCATTTCGCTCCATATGCATCAGTCTGCTGACCATTTCCTGTTTTTCCGGAGTCTTTGCAAAGTCATGATTCGAAGCCAGAACCGAAATGTCATTTTGGTGTGCCCTATCACATACCCGTCGAAACATTTTTTCATTTCTGAAGATTTCCACATCCAGAATATCTATTTTCTGTGAATCAATACACCAATTTAAAATCCTCTCGTACTCCTCATCGTTTACATTCATTTCTCCACCCTCATTCGCTGTACGCAATGTACACAAAAGAGGAATATCTCCCAGTTTCTGATGCACCTTATCAAGCACAGAAGAAAGCTGTTCCTCATCATGTACTTCTTTCAGATAATCAATTCTAAACTCTGCCAAATCTACAGAATTTCCCAGCTCATAGGCTATATATTCCGCTTCATTTATTGTCCTAATCGGAACACATATCTTAGGTTTTCCTTCACCTATTCTGACATTTCTAACTTGTAACATTTTTACTCATCCTTCTCTATTTATGATTTATGTCCAAAAATATTTTTCAGCTTATGCAATAGTTTCGAGAAAAATCCTTCTTTTTCGCCATCTTTCCACTCTAATTTTGTTTCCTCTAAATCATCATCCCGATACAGATTCAAATCACGTCGCACATATGCCTGTTGTCCATCCAAGCTGCGATGTTCCGGCTGTCTTCTCTTACTTGTTCGTCGCAACAACTCACTTTCTCTTTTACGTTTTTCCAGTTCACTCTGACTTTTCATCAGAAATTCATCCATCTTTGCTTTTTTTACCCGTTCCCTCGCCTCTTCCAGCTCTTTTAGTTTTCTGGCCTTTTCTAATTGTTTCTCTTTTTCTTTGTTTTTCTTATCATGTATCTTTTTCATAATAAATAAAGCAACAAAAAATATAGAAAGAGCAGTAGCAGCCAAAACAATCTTAACCGAAGTCTCCCGATCAGTAATATTTTGCTGGTTTCCCAAACCGCCGCTGACTTTCACATCACTATGACCACCCTGAATCAATGCAAAAACTACAGCTATAATAATAATGCTTCCCAAAATAGCCAAAACTGTTATTGTATCCCCATCCACCTTTTTTTTATTTTTATCTTTATCTAAATCTTTTTTCCTCATATGTGAACCTCTTATTTAATCTAAAAAATATATAAAATTATAACATTATAATCCTTTTTTTTCAAGAAATATATTGTCAATCACTTTTTCAGGCTATATAATATTTGTCGGGCAACTCATAATATGCTTAACATTAGTGGAAAAGAGGTTATTACAATGAATATAGATGGACATACATTATTAACAGGACTTCTTGGCAGTCCGGTTGCACATAGTATCTCTCCTTTGATGCACAATGAAGCCTTCCGGCTTTTAGGTTTAAATTATACATACCTATGCTTCGATGTTGATACCAGCAATTTAAAAACAGCCGTTGATGGTCTGAGAGTTCTCGGTGTCCGGGGATTTAACTGTACAATGCCAGACAAAAATCTCATGTACGAACTGGCAGATAAGCTTTCTCCTGCCGCCCAGTTAATCGGAGCTGTTAATACTGTAGTAAATGATAATGGTATTCTCACAGGATACAATACCGATGGCATCGGTTATATGCATTCTGTTTCAGATGCCGGATATGATATTATCGGAAAGAAAATGACTCTTTTGGGAGCCGGAGGTGCAGCCACTTCTATTGCCTGCCAGGCTGCGTTAGATGGTGTTGCAGAAATAGATATTTTTAGCCGTAGAACAAAATTCTGGAACAGAGCACAGACTCTGACTGACAATCTTAACAAACAGACAAGATGTAAAGTATCTCTTTATGAGCTCTCTGATACAATCCAATTAAAACACAGCATATCCGAAAGCGTCATCCTCACAAATGCCACTTCTGTGGGTATGGCTCCCAACACAGACCAATGTCTGATTACCGATATGAGCTCATTTCACGAAGGCTTAATTGTATCCGATGCAATCTATAATCCAAAAGAAACACTCCTGTTAAAGCTTGCCAAAGAACACGGATGTCATACTTTTAATGGTCTATACATGTTGCTCTATCAGGGAGCTGAAGCATTCCGCCTCTGGACAGGAATAGACATGCCAGTTCCACAAATCAAAGAAAAATACTTTTCACAATAGATAGCCTTTTTCGGCTATCTATTTTTTTTCTTCTGAAAAGCTTCTTCTAATTTGTAGATTGTATCCTCTTCTTTTTCCTGTGCTTTTTTCCTTCCTACGGCAAGCATTTCCCTCTGCTTTTTAGCAATATATTTAGATACATTAGGATTGTTAATAATTAATTTACAACCATAAATATATTTTTCACCTTCCAATGGCTCAACTCTGACCAAGCACCCCTGCAAATTAAAATGCATCTCATCTATATCGAACACAATTCTTACAGGTTCCCCCAAAAATCCATTCATATCCTCCGTATGAACAAAAGAAAATCCATTATCACTGATATCTTTCACCAAAACACTCAGAGCTTTCCGATTCGTTCCCACCTGTGCAATCCCTTTTACCCCAAGAAACAAACGGTAAGTCTCCCTTCTGTTCATCTGAACTCCATTTGCCTGCATTGTACATTTATAACAGGATTCACCTTTATATATCACGGCAGGAACCGAAACGTATTCCCATACAAGGGGTGCCTGATCTTTCTGAAAGTACAAAATACTGACTTTAACTCCCTTGGCATTAAGGCTTAAAAATTTTCCCTCTATCCTGATAGCTTCTATAATCACAGCATTTTTTATCTGTTCTTTAATATGGGTTTTAAATCCCATTTTTTTATCTCCCACCTGTATTTCTATGTTGATTTCACTGCCCGGTTCCAAATCCATCAGCCTCATCCGCCATCTTCCTCCAGTCCTTCAAAAATTCCAAAGAATGTCCTATTAAATACAAAAAGAACAATTTCCTAAGCAGCGGAAACTGTTCTTCTAACTAGCTAGTGCGGAAAAAGGGACTTGAACCCTCACGACGTTGCCATCACTAGATCCTTAGTCTAGCCTGTCTGCCAATTCCAGCATTTCCGCATCTTATTTAGTTGTTACCCATCAGCAACTCTGATATAATAACAAATTTTATTGCTTCTGTCAACAGTTTTTTACTTAATTTATATTATTATTTTTTACCCGTTTTTCACAAGCTACTATTCCCATTATATCGTTAAATACCATACCATGCAAGCAAAAGAAAAAGAAACAAAAAATGATTGACATTCTATAAATTCTTTGATATTATATCAGAGTTGCTGAAAAGCAAGAACAGAACAGATGCGGAAATGCTGGAATTGGCAGACAGGCTAGACTAAGGATCTAGTGATGGCAACGTCGTGAGGGTTCAAGTCCCTTTTTCCGCATTCATATTTTAGAGGGGAAAGCATCAAGCTTTCCCCTCTTCTTTAATTTCTGTGCATCACATCCATTATATGTCCACTGCTGAATATTGGCATTATTGCTGCTACTTCCATATTTGACACAGCCCAATATCACACCTTCAATTACGGATTATAATATAATTATATATTTTTTCAATACCTAATATTTTTTTCATCAAACATGCACAAAAACCTTTTTCTATTATTGACACTTCTTACATTTTTAGAGTATCATATTAGTATGTGGATTTATTATATAATTATATCATTACTGGTAGTTGCAGTTGTTTTTGCGTTTTATCGCATGGATTTATACCGTGCATACGACAAACATCACAAACGGGAAGTCGATAAACTGGAACGTGAGCTTTCCAAAGAACGCGAAACTACAACAAAAGCCATTAATGAACTGAATGAAATCGCTTACACAAACCCAATTACAAAATTAGGCAATATTGACTACTTTATATCAAAGACTGAAGCGATGTTTAAACAGTCTCCCCACGTACATTACACGATTGTAGCCTTTAATATTATGAATATAGGAAAAATCAACCAGCTATTTGGACCTACAGAAGGTGATAATGTCATTTTATATGCCGCTGAAGTATTAAAAGAGGTGGCAAGGAGACGACATCATCTGCATGCGCAGATCTATTCAAATCTTTTCGGCTTAATGATTAAGGAGGAGTCGGACGAAATTGTTATGGAGCAGGTCAATGCCATCACAAAAAAACTAAAAGAATATAATGAAAATGTTCAGATTGAATCCTCTTTCGGAATCTATCAGACAACAAACACAGACCAGCCTGTCATGGAAATGGTAAATGCCTGTATGCTGGCACAAAAATTTGTAAAAGATCCGGCAGTATGCAATTATGTATTCTATACAGAAGAATTAGAAAAAGATTTTAGAGAGAACAAGAAAATGAGTGACGAAATGGTAGAAGCCATGAATAATCATAAGTTTCTCATGTATCTCCAACCCATGGTTGATTTTCATACCTTTAAAGTTATCAGTGCAGAAGCGCTGGTTAGATGGGATTATCCCGGAAGAGGTATTCTATCTCCTTATCAGTTCATTCCTGTATTTGAAGGAACCAATCTTGTAAGAAAGCTCGACTATTATATGTGGGAGGAATGTTGCAGGACCATACGCCGCTGGATAGATAATAAAATCCAGCCAACTCCCATTGCCATGAATATTTCACCGATTCATTTTCAGAGCCACGGATTTGTGGAACATCTAAACAAACTCTGCAGCCATTACCTGATTGATAAAAATCTTCTTATTTTAGAAATTCCGGAACGTGTGTTTTCCGGAAATACAAAAAATCTAAAAGAAACAATACAGGAATTAAAAGATAATGGTTTTACTCTGTGTATCGATAACTTTGGAAGCATGAATTCACCATTAAATCTGTTCCGTGATTATCCTATCGACCGGGTAAAAATTGACCGTTCTTTTCTTAGTAAAAACTCAGAATCAGAGGATGGTATGGCAATTCTGCGTTATCTGATTGCTATGGCAAAAGAAGTGAATATGATGGTTATTACCGAGGGGGTAGAAACATTGGAACAAACTAATTTCTTAAACGAAATTGGCAGTGACGTAGGACAGGGATATTTCTTCTCTAAACCGGTTTCTCTCCGTGAGTTCGATCAGCTCAGCCGTTCTATGGTAAAAAAAGTATATCAGTCCAATGCCTATTATCCGACTTTTGAAGATTTAGAAAAAGATTTGGATTTAATTGCATTTATGATTGATCAGGGCAGTTAAAAGAGAGGTACATTGTACCTCCCTTTTTTTACTCCATATCAGTTTTAATATTTGCCACTGTAAATACGAAGAAGTCATTTACCTGAGCTGTATTAACTAATGAATCTACTGTAATTCCACTATCTGAAGCCGGATTCTGCTCACTTATGGTGACATAACAGGTTACAGAATAATTTGTAAAGTATTCATTCTTTCCCGCTGCAGCTAACTGCTGCACATCTGCATAAAGCGAAAAACTTTCCTCTACCGTTCCATTTTTGATTTCTTCATCCGTATACTGTTTTGTATACTGAACTACTCTGCTCTCATCTGTCAGTAATACATCTTCTAAATCTGGCAATGATTCCAGACTTCCATAATATACATTGATCAGGTCAGAAAGAGAATCATCTGTCACATACTGGTATAACACGCCATCCGTCTCCTTCTCTTTTCGTTTAATCACAAACGTATAGGTGTAATACTTTCCAAGATACTGACTGAGATCACTATCACTTTGTGTATCAATATAATCCGAAAAATCAAGCTGAGTTCTGAAAGAAACTAATCCCCTGTCCGTAATATCTCCATAACGGCCATTCATGCCAAGTGTAATACTTTCATTTGTATGAAGCACAAATCCAAGCTGTTTTTTGCTTTCTCCCTGCACACTGTCATAAACCATATCTATGGTTTTTCCACTTTGCGGCATATCATCTTTTGTGTATTCATACAATTCCACATATACCCGGTAAGTTTCAGTATTGACTTTTGACAAATCAGCTCTGGAAAAATCAAGCTCTACTGAAAAATTAAACCATGTATTCTCCGTTAATTTTGTAATATTCGGAGTTTCATTTTGTGAATATTGATAATAATAGATATATCCGCTGTCATTATTTGTATAATAATAATCACTGTCATTATGATCAAAAATCACCTTGGTTCCATTCGGTATACTTACTCTTTTTCCCGAGGAATCCCTTAAGGATATAGCAATTTCAAGATATCTTGGTTTTGTTGATGTTCTGACTGCCTGCCAATAATCTGAAATATTAGCTGTATCCAACACACTTGGAGAAACCACATAGAGAGAACCGGACATACTAACCGTACTATCTGAAGAAATTTTATTCTCCTGACCAAATTCCATTTCATCCTTTTTGTCACTCTTTGAATTAAAATTTTTTGAATCAGTAATTTTATTATACTTTTCTTTTACTTCTTCCAACTCAGCAGAATCAGAATAGTTCTCATAATTTGGTGAAAGAACTTTTAGTAATCCTGCAATTTCAGTCAATTCAACATAGCAAACCGGACTATAATTAACATTTCTCTGCATCGTAGGATTATCTCTTGCTAATGGCTTTACAATGATTCGATTGATTTCATTTGCCGTTTCCGTTGTACCAGTTTCATCTATAATGATTAAAAACTTCTCAACACCCACAGATGTATGTACATGTCCACATACATCTGTATAATCAACCGACGGATATTCTGTCAGGCTATCTTTACCCATATTTACATCAACATAACTATTTCCATCCACATCTTTAAAATCTGCAAATGCAATCTCACTCTTGGTTTTTCCTTTCTCCACAGTATAATAATATACTTTTCCGCCACCGGAAACATCAATCAGTGTAAGCTTTGTCCCCGCATAGAACTGCTTCTGAACATTCTTATTATCTTTCATACAGATGCTTTTCTTTAAAGTAACATCTGTAAGATTTTCCCTTACAGAGCTATAAACAAATTCCGAATATATCGTATACTTACTCTGATGCTCTACACTTGCTTTAAAAGCACTGCACAAATCTGAAGTTGGTACAT
This sequence comes from Lachnospiraceae bacterium, assembly GCA_034172985.1. Lineage (GTDB taxonomy): Bacteria > Bacillota > Clostridia > Lachnospirales > Lachnospiraceae > CAG-303. The sequence continues at coordinate 2,677 of JAXFDY010000055.1, read as the reverse complement.
CTTCCAAAGAATACTGTGCACCTTCCATATATTTAATATGTGTTTCCAATGTCAGCATTTCTTTTACAAAAATCGGAAGAGAAACAGTACATACTGCATTATCCCCATACAGATAACTAACGGTAACTAACGTATAAGTTGCATTCTTTTCATCTTTATACTCATCATATCCTTTCGTTACCGCAAAACTACCATTCTTATAACTGATAATCTGGGTTGCTGTTGCATCCGAGGACACACCATCTATTAACTGCTTTCTCTCAATTGTTACATCTACAATAGATTGAATTCCCGAATTTACAGCCCCTCCATTATTCGTTATCAGATTAAGATATGTATTAATCAGTGCATTAACATCATAGCTCCATTCACTCACAACAATAACCGGAATCGTATTGCCATCTGCATCCTGAAGAGTAGAGACCCATCCCTGACTATCTCTGCAGGTACTCTGATAAATATTCTTAATATCTTCATATGCCACATTTGACTGCCCATAACTCACTTCCATGCGATAATCATTGTTATCGCTGTCCTGCTGGTTCTGATAAACGTGATTATCCCAAATATCCTGAATATCTTCCAGATCAGCTTTATCCGTCGTCATATAATCTGAATAAATAATATGATATTTATCGCGATAATCCTCATAAACATCCTCCATAGCAGTAAATATCTTTACGGTACCCACATCAGAAGCAGGGCGGTAACAGACAGTATCCTCGTCATATTCTACTTTTGCATTGATGATATAAGTATTATTACCCGATAGATTTTTGCCGGCAAACATACCCATACGCAATGTATACTGAGGATCCACAATATTACTTGTATCTTCTTTTGAAAGCCTTTTCTGTCCACTGGCATCTCCAATCGTGGTAAATAATGATACACTCTTATTTATGACATTTTCATAGGTCGGTATCTGAGCAAGATTATCTGTCATTAAACCAATCAATACATTATGTAGGGTAATCTGGTTAAAATGTTCTTCTGCCGCCTCTTTCTCCCTGCCACCCACAACTCCACCAATATAGATATCCTGTGTATTTTGATTAATCGGATATCCTGTGATAACAGAATTCTCAATACTTATATTCTCATAATTATTCGGTGCATCACTGACAATATCACCAGCCACTCCTCCTGCATAAGCCGCAGTTGAATTTGTTTCATTTATCTTTCTTGCAATTACCGAAACATTTGATAATTTCACATTCTTTATATCAGAGACGCCGGTACTGGAAGATTGTGCAAAGATACCACCTGAAACCTGTGCCGAAATCACACTGTCCTGAATCAGATTGTAAGGATAATCACCGCTGTTTCCTACAGATATCCTTCCTCCATTATCAGAAGACACAATCCTTCCTGCGATACCACCAGCTTCGGCACAATAGCCGTCGCTTCCCAGATTCAAACCACTTATCCCAAAATCCGTAATTGTGACCGGACACTTCACATATCCAATCATGCCACCCTGAGGCATAATAAAATCATCACTATGCTTATTTACAATTTTAAGATTTGCCACTATAGCAAGACTAATATCAACTGTTGCAGAACCTCCTCCGGTCTGTCCAATGAATCCTCCTGCTGCCCCCACCAGATTAGTCTTACTCTGATCCCAGTCTCTTCTAAGTTCCATAAAGATATTCTTTACCTGAGGATTCACAAGGATCACACTTCCACTGCCGGCCTCTATCCATCCAACCATACCGCCAATCCAGCTTCCGTCTGTAAGCTTTGTGGTATAATCGTCACTATTTGAGTATCCTAATAATTGACAATTTTCCAAGCGTGCCGAAATATTTAAACCACCGATAATTCCACCGATAGCTGCATTGCCATAGCCATTTGATTCATTTTGTATGCTCTTTAACGCAAGTGTTTCTTCTGCACTCTCACTTCCAATCACAATGTCCCATGCATGAATGGTCTGGCTCTGTGCTGACCAGCCTTCCGCCCAGCCAACAACACCACCTATATATGTATTATTTGTGTTACCGCCCTCGATTTTCACAAACTCCAAAACCGAATCAACTAATGAAATCTTTCCAGCTTCTACGCTATTCCTGGTTTTTCCCACGATTCCGCCTACCGAGAAATGCTGTCCCACATTCGGTCTTTCATTATGAATCTCCAGGCCACGAATCTCTGTAGTATTCGTACCATTTGTATTTACTTTCAGTACCGACTCTGTCCATCCCACAAATCCTCCGGTATAATTTTTCTTTGAATCGGCTGCCAGATTTGTAATATTACAGTTTTCAAATGTTAAGGTAGGACCTGTAGAAGACGCATTTCCTATAAATCCACCTACATTTCCTGACGTAGATGTAAAATGATAGCTATTTCTCTCAAGATTAGTAATATTACATTCAGAGAATGAGAGATTACCTCCCACAGAATTTCCTACAAAACCACCCACATGGGAATTTGACTTAATTTCATATACATTACTGCTCTCATTGACAATACTGCAATTAACAAATTCAAGATTCTTTTCATTATATCCCACAAATGCAGATGCTGCATTTGTAGTGGAAGAAACATTCAGTTCCCTTGCCTTAATATCACTAAATTTATATGGTGTATTAACATAAGCTGCAAGACCTGCTGCGGTACTATTCACACTTGATGTATTGCTGACATTTCCCGTCAGACAGAAACCGCC
>JAXFDY010000023.1:0-12508 GCA_034172985.1 Lachnospiraceae bacterium | reverse complement strand
GCTGCATAAAATACTGTGACTTTAGCAAACAATATCTTTGAAAAATGATATTTTCACCAAGGGGTAAGTGCGCCCTTTTTTAGTCAGATAATAAAATTAAAATTTTTTCATTTTTCTATTGACATTTATTAGCTGGACTTCATTTATATTTTATAGGCATTTATGAAACCTTTTATTATACATTAAATAATCCCCTGGGGATGTCTGATCACCACTTTTTTGCCCGTCATCTTTTCAAGAAAAACTTGTGTGAGCTCCCGTTCAGCCACGCGAGAAAACTGATAAAAAACTGCTTTGTAACGGTCAAGGTCGCCATGTGAAATCCTTGCCCAAAGGTTTGGCATATAGCGGACGATAATGGAAAGGGCATAAAGTATCATGACTGCGTACACTTCCCAGTCATTTGTAATACCAAAAACAGGTTTTATGATTACACTTGCACTAAATCCTTTGTGGGTATTATATTCTTCAAAATGATGCCTGCCAGCTTTGTGATGCACAAAGACGCGCCATCCCTTGGAATGACTGATGGAATCCTCATATGAACCGATCAGGGTAAAATTTCCGCGAATTTCATGTACAAGGTTTTCATCAGCACATCCTGTAAGATCAATCATATTTACATAACTGCCATGATATTTTCGCTGATAAAATGTTTTATCTGAAAATGGCATAGTATTATTAAAAAAAGTGTCATAAGATGGAAATAAATATCCAGGTACGAAATCTTTATCTACTTCCAGTAGAATATTTTCTAACTCGGGAATACAATAGAGTAATTCGTTAATCGATATACTCCATTCTGAATTTTCAGCTTTCTTTTTGGAATCGGGAAATTTGCTGACATCCACATTTCTATGAGAAAGCCATGCCTGAAACAATCCTTTGTTTATGATGCCCACATAAAAATCATTTAAACCGGATTCTGCATTACCAAAAGTTGCCATACCATGTCCATTTTTTGTTACCTGTTCAATTTCCGCCAGTTCTTTATACTGCTCTCCATAAATCAACATTTCGGCTTCCATAAGTGCGATGGTTCCATAGTATAAATTTAGCATACGCTGTGTCATATTTTCTGTGGATGCACTGTCATAGTAGTCAATTGCATTTTGGACAAGGTATGAAACACCTTTTGCTTTACTTTCTATTATTTCATTGTCTAGATTTATCTTTTGGTTATGCGCATGCAATTCTACAGCTTTTCTGGCAACTGTCTGGCTGGTTAATGCGCGCAGCTGGGTATAAATCTGTTCTAAAGGATTTTCTTCAATAATGTGAATCACATCTGGATTACCAGAACTTTTCTGTCTCTGAGAATCGGTGATCTCATCTGTTACAGATGAAATGTCATCGATAAGAGGGACATCAAGAAAATCCATATTCCAATCTGTTATTACATACAAAAATTCAGATTCCGGAATGACAGGAATCTGGCAATTCCTGCTGAAAGAATTATTGGAATCAAAGGTTATCCCATTAATAAGGATACATTCAACTTCGTTTTCCAGTGATCTATAGACACTTGTATCTGTTGACTGTGAATATAATAACGCAAACTTATGAATCACGGATGCCTGTTTATTTTCTTTTTCTACTTTATAAACCAGATAGCTATGATGTGTATCGCTGCGTAATTCTGAGAGTTTCCATCCGAGAGTAGTGGATATTGTATTAAGCTTGCCAGTATTTTTTTTCATTAATGATATTCTGGGATTATCATTCATTTTAATCCTCATTTCTGCACACATTTTTTTACAAGATGAGCTTGTATCGTGATTATTTACAGTTGATTTTATCATTTGCTAATATAAAAGGCAAGTAAATCAATATTGAATTTCAGCCGTTTATGTTAATTAACCATGTGAATCAATTCATCTTTTGTTACTTCAAAAGGATAATTCTTTAATTTGCCAGGATTGGCAAGGATGCTTTCGGCATCTTTTTCTAATAAATCAGCAGAGACTTCCACATTTCCGAGAAGTTCTTTTAAGAAAGTTCTAAATTCAGAAGAAGAGGAGAAGCCTAATAAGGAAAGGACATGTGCTGTTTCAGCTTTATCTTTGTAAGTATCTACATATCCGCCAAGAAACATTCCGACGGCTTTGCCATGCGGAACGCCCATTTCGTATGTAACAGGATAGCTCAAACCATGAGGAAGAGAAGTTCCTGTATGAGTAATTGCCATTCCGGCAATCATAGAAGCATGAAGCATATTTGTATAGTCACAATCTTCCAAAGTATCATTTTTTAAGTGATCCTTAAAGGCTGCCCAGGCTCTCAGTCCCTGTTCGCTATAGATACGGTTTAATGCATTTGAATTTGTGTTCAGGTAGCTTTCAATCAGATGGGCAAGTGCATCTACAGAAGTATTGATAAGACAGCTTCGGGATGCTGTCTTTAAATATTTTGCATCCAAAAGGGCAAGTGTCGGATATATCTTATGGCTGATACTCTTCTTTGTTCTTTGTTTATGTAATGTGAGAATAGCATAAGGAGTCACTTCAGAACCGGTTCCGCAGGTTGTTGGAATGCATACCACAGGAATATAAGGAAGAGGAGTTGACTGATATAAAACCTCTTCGGATGAGTCTGGATTTGCAATCATTAGAGCAATTGCTTTGGATGCATCCAGAGGGGAACCACCACCAATGCCGATGATGAAATCAACATTTTCCTTAAGTCCTGTTTCACGGGCTTTCATCACTGTTTCTACCGATGGATTTTCTTCGATTTCATCAAATATAATATAGGGAATATTTTCCTGCTTTAATACTTCTGTCACATCATTCAGGGAGCCGTTTGCTCTTGAAGAATGTTTTCCGGTGACAATCATTGCTTTTTCCCCAATCAAAGCAATATCTTTAAAGTGATTTTGTACACAATTTTCTTCGCTGTATACCAAGGTTGGCATAAATAATAACATAAAAAGTCCTCCAATCGTATAGATTAAATAATAGAGAATATTATACTCTATTTAATTAGGCTTGGGCAATACTTTTATGGAAAATAATTAATATGCTTGAAAAAAATTTAAGAATCGGTTAACATAAAAAAGAGTGAGGAGTGCTTTGTGAGGAGAAAAGATGAAACTGATTTTGTATTTATATAGATTGATCAATGGTTTTATGGAACGATTAAAGGAAGATCATGTGGGGGCATATGCATCGCAGGCTGCGCTTTTCATGATTATGGCACTGTTTCCCATGCTGATTTTGTTATTAAATGTATTACAGTATACTCCTGTGACAGAAGAGTTCCTTTTAGATATCATGATGAATATCATGCCGGATTCATTTAAAAATCTGGCCGGATCGGTTATCAGGGATGTGTATCAGTCATCCAGTGGAACGCTGCTTTCTATCTCGATTATATTTACGATCTGGTCTGCGTCAAAAGGTATTTTGGCATTGATTCGGGGATTCTCAAATATAACCCACACAAAAGAAAACAGAAATTATATTGTTTTAAGGTTAATTGCTTCTGTTTATACAGTTCTGTTTGTTTTGGGAATTGTTTTGACGTTAGTATTGATGGTTTTTGGAAATTCGCTGTTGGGTCTGATCAGTCGTCATTTTCCCATCGTATATGATGTGGCAGATGGATTGATAAGTCATCGTATTTTATATGTTCCGATTCTTATGACGTTGCTGTTTGTATTTATGTATCGCCTGGTTCCAAATGGAAGAAGGTCTTTAATCAGTTATTTACCGGGAGCAGTTTTTTCTTCCGTAGGGTGGTTAACATTCTCTTTCTTTTATTCTTATTATGTGGATCATTTTTCGAATTTATCTTATTCATATGGCAGTCTGACGATGATAGTTCTTTTAATGTTATGGCTGTATATTTGCATGTATATTATTTTTATCGGGGCGGAAATTAACATATATTTCTATATGCATTTTAGACATATTAAAAGGAAAATAAAGAGAAAAAAAGAAAAAAAATAACGGAGAGCATGGGATTCGAACCCACGAACAGCTTGCGCCGTCACCGCATTTCGAGTGCGGCTCCTTCAACCACTCGGACAACTCTCCATAGAAAAGTGATAGATATCACACAGTTATAAAATATATCATATTTCTTGGTTGATGTAAAGTATTTCCTGCTTTTTCTGTGAAATCAAAAAACTATTGACACACATAAAACTTGGTGTTAGAATTAGCTTTACTTGGGATAGATGAACCAGGTGTTTTATATGAGAAAAGCGATGATTGTGCAGAGTAGTCCTATATGTTTCTTAACAGAGATGGAAGTCACCGGCTGAAAGCTTCCTTAAGTTCAGATATAGAGATGAATTTCACACAGGAGCTGCATTTTTGAAATGATAGTAGAAAATGACGTATGCTGCACGTTATGCAGGAAAGAGTCTTATGTTTAAGAAATTTGGGTGGTCCCGCGGATATTTGCTTCGTCCCTTTTGGGGATGAAGCTTTTTTATTGGCACACCATCCTTTGGAAATGGAGGATTATAATGAAAGAAAGATTGCAGAAAATCAAAGAAGAGGCAATTGAAAAAATACAGGAATCGGATAGCCTTGATAAATTGAATGAAATCAAGGTTTCTGTATTGGGTAAAAAGGGTGCATTGACAGAAGTGTTGAAAGGCATGAAAGATGTGGCTGCTGAAGACAGACCGAAAGTAGGTCAGCTTGTCAATGAAACTCGTGCAGCTATTGAAGAAAAGATGGAGGAAATGCGAGCAAGTCTTGCTGCAGCAGCCAGAGAGGCAAAGCTGAAAGCAGAAGTAATTGACGTGACACTTCCTGCAAAGAAAAACAATGTGGGACACCGTCATCCAAATACAATTGCATTGGAAGAGTTGGAAAGAATCTTTATCGGTATGGGCTATGAAGTTGTGGAAGGTCCAGAAGTGGAATATGATTATTACAACTTTGAAGCATTGAACATTCCTGCAAATCATCCTGCAAAAGACGAACAGGATACTTTCTATATTAATGATAAAATCGTTTTGCGAACCCAGACATCACCGGTACAGGTCAGAGTTATGGAAAAAGGAAAACTTCCAATCAGAATGATTGCACCGGGAAGAGTATTTCGTTCCGATGAAGTAGATGCGACACATTCACCATCTTTCCATCAGGTAGAAGGACTTGTAATTGATAAAAACATTACATTTGCAGACTTAAAGGGAACATTGGCAGAGTTTGCAAAAGAGTTATTTGGAGAAGAGACAAAAGTAAAATTCCGGCCTCATCATTTCCCATTTACTGAGCCAAGTGCAGAGATGGATGTAACATGTTTTAAATGTGGTGGTAAAGGCTGCAGAATGTGTAAGGGCTCCGGCTGGATAGAGATACTGGGATGCGGTATGGTTCATCCGAGAGTTTTGAAGATGAGTGGCATTGATCCGGAAGAATATTCAGGATTTGCATTTGGTGTGGGTCTTGAAAGAATCGCTTTATTAAAATATGAGATTGATGATATGCGTCTTTTGTATGAAAATGACGTTCGTTTCTTAAAACAGTTCTAGATTGGAGGAAAAATAGAATGAATACACCATTATCCTGGATAAGAGCATATGTACCTGAACTGGAATGTACAGATCAGGAATATATAGATGCTATGACATTGTCAGGCACAAAAGTAGAAAATTTTGAGAGATTAGATGAAAATCTGGATAAAATTGTCATTGGACAGATAGTAAAAATAGAGAAACATCCTGACGCAGAGAAGCTGGTTGTGTGTCAGGTAAATATTGGATCCGAGACAATTCAAATCGTTACAGGAGCAAAAAATGTATTTGAGGGAGCTAAAGTTCCTGTTGTATTAGATGGTGGCCGTGTAGCTACAGACCATGATGGAAATAAAGTACCGGGTGGTACAAAGATTAAAAAGGGGAAACTTCGTGGAGTTGAATCTTTTGGAATGATGTGTTCCATTCAGGAACTTGGTTCATCCAAGGATTATTATCCGGAAGCAGCAGAAGATGGAATCTATATTTTCCCGGAGACTGCAGAGGTGGGAAAAAGTGCAGTGGAAGCTTTGGGATTAAATGATACTGTGGTAGAGTATGAAATTACATCTAACAGAGTGGATTGTTTTGGAATACTCGGTATCGCAAGAGAGGCAGCAGCCACATTCAGAAAACCATTTATCAAGCCGGAAGTAAAGAAAACAGGAAATAGTGAAAATGCAAATGATTACATCAGTGTGGAGATTAAGAATCCGGAGCTTTGTAAGAGATATTGTGGAAGAGTAGTAAAAAATGTAAAAATCGGACCTTCTCCTGAGTGGATGCAGAGAAGACTTGCTAACTGTGGTATTCGTCCAATTAATAATCTGGTAGATATTACAAATTATGTTATGGAAGAATTTGGTCAGCCAATGCATGCCTATGATTTAAATACTATTGCCGGAAAGAAAATTGTGGTCAGAACAGCAGAAAATGGAGAATCATTCCAGACTCTGGATGGTCAGGAACGTAAGCTGGATGAAAATATACTTATGATTTGTGATGCAGAAAAACCAGTAGGTATCGCAGGAATTATGGGTGGAGAAAACTCAAAGATTACAGATGATGTAAAAGATATTTTATTTGAGGCAGCATGTTTTGATGGAACAAATATCAGACTTTCAGCCAAGAGACTTGGACTTCGTACAGATGCATCCGGCAAGTTCGAAAAAGGACTGGATCCAAATAACGCTGAAGATGCCATAAACAGAGCCTGTGCGTTAATTGAGGAGTTAGGTGTCGGTGAAGTCGTTGGTGGAATGGTAGATGTCTATCCGGAAAAGAAAGTGGAAAAGAGACTTCCATTTTTACCGGAAAAGTATAATAAGCTTTTAGGTACTGATGTATCGGCAGATGATATGTTGTCATATTTTGAAAGACTGGAGATTGTCTATGATAAAGATAAGAATGAATTGATTATTCCTACATTTAGACAGGATCTTGAGTGTGATGCAGATATGGCAGAAGAAGTGGCAAGATTTTTTGGATATGATAATATTCCAGTATCTCTTCCATCTGGAGAAGCAACTACAGGTAAAAAGTCATTTAAAATGCGCATTGAAGATGTTGCAAGAGAAACAGCAGAATTTTGTGGTTTTTCACAGGGCATGACATATTCTTTCGAAAGTCCGAAAGTGTTTGATAAGTTGTTGATTCCTCAGGATAGTAAGTTACGTGATGCCGTGACAATTATGAATCCTCTTGGCGAAGATTTCAGTATTATGAGAACAGTATCATTGAATGGTATGCTCACTTCATTAAGTACAAATTATAATAGAAGAAATAAGAGTGCTAAACTTTATGAATTAGGAAATGTATATCGTCCGAAGGCACTTCCGGTGACAGAGCTTCCTGATGAAAGAATGATGTTTACACTTGGCATGTATGGAGATGGAGATTTCTTTAACATGAAAGGTGTGATAGAAGAGTTCTTTGAAAAAATCGGCATGAAGCAAAAAACAGAATATGATCCAAATCAGAAAAAAACATTCCTTCATCCGGGAAGACAGGCAGATATCATTTATGACGGAGAAATCATGGGATATCTTGGAGAAGTTCATCCGGAAGTATTGGATAACTATAATATCGGAGAAAAAGCTTATATTGCTGTGCTTGATATTATGAAAGTAGTGGAAAAAGCAACTTTTGACAGAAAGTATGAAGGAATAGCAAAATATCCAGCAGTTACCAGGGATTTGAGTATGGTAATGAGAAAGGATATTCTTGTAGGTGATATCGAAAAGGTATTTGAAAAGAGAGGTGGAAAACTTCTGGAATCTATGACTTTATTCGATGTTTATGAAGGTGCACAGATTCAGATGGGTTATAAATCTGTGGCATATTCACTTGCATTCCGGGCAAAAGACAGAACATTGGAAGATAAAGATATCACACCGATTATGGAAAAGATACTTTCAGATTTGAATGAAATGGGTATCGAACTTAGAAAATAAATAAATAGTAAAAAAAGGATGTAAACTCACCGCATATAGGTACCATTTATCTGGCAGACCATATATGCGGTGAGTTTATGTCGATTTGAGATAGTTTTTGTTGAAAAATATTGCAAAAAGACCATATATTAGTTTATAATAAAAAAATCTAATAAGAATATTTACTTATTTATTACTGATTTTCGAGGCAACCGAATGAAATGGAAATAGATGAAGAGGTGGGATACTATGAAGAAGTACAAAAAAGTTATATGGACGATTTTTTTTATACAGCTGGTAGTTATAGGGATTGTGATGAAAACGGCAAAAGTGGATGACATGACTCTGGCAAAAGGAAAGGTGCAGTCTTTTAATACAGGATGGGTATTGGTAAGAGAAGACGGTATACAGACGAATCTGGAGCAATTACCCTACAATGGAACCAGTCAGCCGGGTGAAAAAATCGTTATCAAGAATACGATTCCAGAAGAATATTGGGGAGAAACTCTGACTTTTCTGTCAGCTGATAAAACTTTAAAAATTACAGTTGATGGAGAGGAAATATATACTTTTGGACTGAATGATGAACGATTGTTTGGAAACACACCCGGAAGTGTGATGGTATTTGCTGACGTACCAAAAGATTGCGAAGCGGGAGAGATAGAGATTGAAATGATCTCACCTTATGCTAACTATGCTACTTATATTTCGGAGATATCTGTTGCAAAACGAGATGTGGCAATTCTTAATTTCATAAAACAAAAGTCTTCAGATATTCTTTTAACTATGATTATTTTGATTGTTGCTGTGGTTCTTCTCATATTGGCAATCGTACAGAAAATGTTGCAGAAGAAGATTGGTGGTGTGGAGTATCTGGGCATCTATCTGTTGCTGATGAGTATTTACTATTTGATAGAGACAAAGGTACCGGAAGTATTTTATGGAAATCAGACTTTGTACTCTAATCTCATCTTTATCATTCTGATGACTGCACCTCTTTTTCTGGAAGCATATTGTTATGAGTCGATGCCTGAAATAGGAAAAACGATATTATTTGTAATGATGTTTTCTGTAGTAAATGCAATTACTCAGCTGGTACTTCAGATTTGTGGATATGTGGATTTTATGGATATGTCATTTATTTCCCATGGAATCATTGTATTAATTATTATTGTAAATGTGGTGACATTAGGAAAAAATATCAGTAAAGAGAAAAATCTGGAAGCAGAAATAGGTTTGGTCGGAATCATCTGTATGATGATCAGTATATTTATAGACATTTTGAGAACCTATACCATCAAGATCGGAGATTTGGGAAAGGCAAGCAGATATGGGGTATGTCTTTTTGCGATTTGTGCATTGATTATCTATATGCGTCGAATGATGCAGGAACATGTGAAATTTGTTGAGCAGGCAAAAAATGATGCTATTGCGGCAAATGTGGCAAAAAGTCAATTTCTTGCAAATATGTCACATGAGATTCGTACACCGCTGAATGGAATTCTGGGTATGGATGCAATCCTCTTAGAGGAATGTGAGGATGATAATTTGAGAGAGTATGCTCAGAATATACAAAGCGCCGGACAATCACTGCTGTCTATTATTAATGATATTCTGGATATATCGAAGATAGAAGCTGGAAAATTGGAGATTTTGCCAGTGGAGTATGAATTGTTTTCCGTAATAAATGACTGCTATAATATCGCGAAAGTCAGGGCGGAGAGCAAAGAGCTTTCTTTACGGATGATGATTGATCCGAAACTGCCATCCGGCCTGTGTGGAGATGAGGTGCGAATCAGACAGATTATCAATAATTTTCTTTCTAATGCCGTAAAGTATACGAAGGAAGGAATGATTACACTCTCCGTAAGCTATGAAAGTCTGGAAGAAAATCAAATTATGTTGACGATTGAAGTAAAAGATACGGGCATTGGTATTCGTGAGGAAGATATGAAAAAGCTGTTTAACACGTTTACCAGAATTGAAGAGAAACGCAATCGAAATATTGAGGGGACCGGTTTGGGATTAAACCTTACAAAGAATCTTGTACAGATGATGGGCGGGGAGATTTTTGCAAAAAGTACATATGGAAAAGGATCCTGCTTTACTGCTAAAATACCGCAAAAGGTAATAGACCCTGAACCAATGGGAGATTTTGAAAAGCGATATCAACAGTTACATGACACGGAAGAAAAACAGAAGATGACATTCGTTGCACCGGATGCCAAAATTCTGGTTGTGGACGATGTAGAGATTAACCTTAAAGTCATCAAAGGACTTTTGAAAAAAACATGTATACAGATTGATACTGCAGACAGTGGTATGAAATGTTTGGAATATGTGAAAAAAAAGCAGTATGATTTAATTTTCTTAGATCATATGATGCCTGAAATGGATGGGATAGAAACATTGCAGCAAATGAAGCTTCTTGCAGATAATTTAAACATGAATACACCTGTTATTATGCTGACTGCTAATGCTACCAGAGGAGCCAGGGAAGAGTATCTGAAGGCTGGATTTAACGATTATATTGCAAAGCCTTTTAAGGAAGAAGATTTGCAGGAAATCCTTGTGGAGTATTTAGGTGAAAAATCAACTCAGCAAAAGGACGTTTTGCATACTGAGGATAAAGATGTTATGCAGTGCCTGGGTGAAATACCGGAATTGGACATTAAAACAGGACTTACTTATTGTATGGACAACGAATTCTATGAAGAAATGTTGAGAGAATATATGCAGGCAAATAAAGTGACTGAAATAGACCGGTTTTTGGATGAAAAAGATTGGAAAAATTATGGAATTGCCGTACATGCTCTGAAAAGTACTTCATTGACAATAGGTGCAGTTTCTCTTTCACAGGAAGCAAAGGCACTGGAACTGGCTGCTAAGGAAGGTGAAGAGAGTTATATTCTGTCTCATCATCGGGAGGTTATGGAGAAATATACCAGTCTATTGGATAAACTGAAAAAGATATTGAAGTAGGAAAATATTAAAATATAAGAATTTACTTTTGAACCTATGCATGAACTTCTATACAGCAGATGTAAATCTGACTAAGACCTGAATCCGTGAAACTCAGTTATTTTTTATGAACAAGGCGGCTGTGAAATTCAGCCATAATAGTGAAGGAAGATTCTCCCTTAAAGGGGTCTTCCTTTTTTGTTGCAAAAAAACTAAAAAGAAGGAGGTCATGTATTATGACAAAAACAAAGCTTTATGAAAGTGTTTCAGAGGTTCTTGGAAGCGGGATTATTGTAGACCTTTAGGAAGTAACCAAGGTTAATCTGGATACTCAGCAGAAACGTGGACATATGCAACGCTAACAGAACATATCAATAAAACTGCTGACAGTGCTGGCTTTACAAGACTGTCAACGCTTACGAAAACAAGCATCAAAAACATTTTAGATGCAGCGGAAATATCACAACACAGACGGAAAATGTGCTTTATGTGGTCGAAAACTGGTATATGATGATATGACTCTGGATCACATTACACCTCTTGCAATGGGTGGAGAGGATAATGTGAATAATCTTCAAGGAACTTGCAAGGCTTGTAATCTTTTTAAAGGTTCGATTCTTCCGGATGATTTTATGGAACGCATAACGGAAATATTCATGTATCAGATGGGAAAAAAGTATAGCAATAAACTGAAATGGAAAGTAATACATAGAATGTTAGGGGATATGATATAAAGAGAATCGGCATCAGTAGATATTTTTTCGCTGGTGCTGATTATGTACCCATTTATCTTGAAAATTTTTAAAAAGTCGGGTATACTTATATTGAAGAAGTATACAGAAACGGAGGTTACAATGTTGGCTGCTGCTACGGATAAACAAAAAGACAGTTTGAAAGAATATATGAAAAAAATTAAAGATATAAAGTTAAGAGTTCCAGAGGAATATCTTGAACCAATAAAGGAACACGCAAAATCAAAGGGAATGAGTGTAAATCAGTTGGTTATCTCACTTCTTGAAAAAGATATGGGAATGGATATTGTTACCATAAGGGAACAGAACAAGCAGAATAAAGAAAATGATGAAGAATAATACCATATAAAGAAACGACGATTTCATCCGAAAATTTAAAGGAGGTATGACCTATGACAGCATTAAGACAGAGTGCAATAATGGAACTGGAAAAAATACCAGAAGATAAGCTATCCTTTGTAATTCAGATTATGCAGGGTGTAAATGGATTATATAATGATTCTAATAAGGAAAGGAAAGATGCTTTTGCAAGATTAGAGCAGTTACGCAAAAAGGGAACTGTTACCGATGATGATGCAGAATTAGCTTCTTACAGGGAAGATAAATATGGTAGGTAAAATTCTGATAGATACCAATGTGTTACTTGATTATCTTCTTGAAAGAGAGCCATTCTTTGAGGATGCAAAGAAAGTCATTTTATCATGTACTGAGGGAAATACAAAAGGTTGCATTGCAGCTCATTCTATTTCTAATATGTTCTTTATATTAAGGAAAGATTATACTGCAAAGGAAAGAAGAGAAATATTATCAAACCTATGCACGATTTTTGATGTAGAGGGCGTAGACAAAGCCAAATTATTATCTGGTCTTGCAAATGAGGAGTTCTC
>JAXFDY010000199.1:0-85866 GCA_034172985.1 Lachnospiraceae bacterium | reverse complement strand
GGAAATAGCACCGTAAGGACAGACTTTTTCACAGGAGGAACAGCCATTGCACATAAGCTCATCTGAGTGAGCAACGCAGGGATTGCAGGTAATGCTGTTCTTGCAGAGCAGTCCGATAGCCTTGGAAGCTGCAGCTCCTGCCTGAGCAACTGTTTCAGGAATATCCTTTGGTCCCTGACAAGCACCTGAAAGGAAGATACCGGCTGTAGGACTTTCAACAGGACGAAGCTTAGCGTGAGCCTCAGTAAAGAAGTCATTTGTATCCATACTTGCTGTAAGCATGGTGGCAAGACTTCTTGCTGATTCATCCGGTTCAATTGCAGCTGCAAGAACAACCATATCAGCATCCATGTGAATCTGTTCATTTGCCAGAAGATCAGATGCCTGAACTTTTAATACTCCATCTTCTTCCGCAACTTTTCCTACCATACCTTTGATATAATGAACACCAAATTCTTCCACTGCACGACGATAGAATTCGTCAAAATTCTTTCCAGGAGTACGCACATCAATATAAAATACAGTCACATCCACATCAGGATAATGATCTTTTACTAACATTGCATGTTTTGCGGTATACATACAGCAAATCTTGGAACAATATGATTTGTCTCTGCATGACTGGCCTCTGGATCCTACACACTGTACAAATACAATTTTCTTAGGTGGCTTTCCATCTGAAGGACGAAGAAGATGACCTTTTGTAGGACCTGCTGCGTTCATAAGACGCTCAAATTCTAATGAGGTTACTACATCCGGGCAGTTATTATATCCTAATTCTTCAAATTCAGTTGGTTTAATCTGGTTGTAACCGGTAGCTACAACGATTGCACCATATTCTCTTGTGATGAATTCTTCTTTCTGCTCATAATTAATTGCACCTGCTGTACAAACTTTCGCACAAAGACCACATTTTCCTGTTTTCATATAGATACAGTCGTCAGGATCAATAGTGGCAAGCTTCGGTACTGCCTGGGCAAACGGAATATAGATAGCACCACGGTTATCAAATCCCATATTAAATTCATTCGGATTTTTCTTTGATGGACATTTTGTAGTACATTCACCACAACCTGTACATTTTGTTGCATCTACATAACGAGGTTTCTGCTTGATGGTAACTTTGAAGTTTCCAACAAATCCTTCTACTTTATCTACTTCACAGTAAGTAAAAAGATTGATTTTATCATTGGAACCTGCATCTACCATTTTTGGTGTCAGGATACATGCTGCACAGTCAAGGGTTGGGAATGTTTTATCGAGCTGAGCCATCTTTCCACCGATGGTTGGCTTCTTTTCTACAATATCAACTTCAAATCCTGCATCTGCAATATCAAGTGCTGTCTGGATTCCGGCAATACCGCCACCGATTACTAAAGCACGTTTCACAACAGGACTTTCCTGTGCGGTAAGAGGTGCGTTCAAATGAACTTTTGCAATCGCTGCTTTTCCAAGAATAATTGCCTTTTCGGTACCTTCTGCCTTATCTTTGTGAATCCATGAGCATTGTTCACGAATATTGGCAATCTCTAACATATATGGATTTAAGCCTGCAGCTTCCACTGTTTTACGGAAGGTTACTTCATGCATTCTAGGTGAACATGAACAGATCACAACACCTGTAAGATGATGTTCTTTGATAGCATCTTTAATAATTTCCTGTCCACTTGCAGAACACATGTACTGATAGTTAGTTGAGTATACAACGCCTGGTTCATTTTTCAATGCTTCGGCAACTGCTTCAACATCTACTGTTGCTGCGATATTGCTACCACACCAACATACAAATACTCCAATTCTCTGCATTTTTTTCACTCTGCTTTCTAAATATTTTTTTCAATCTGGTTATAAAACTGCTGTAATAGGATATAATAAAATCAACAGTTTTAAATTATTTCTTATATTTACGGAATGCGCTGACAATCGCCTGCTGTGGTAATGCTTCATCTAAAAGCTCAGGTATTTCTTCTGCTTTCAGATGATTCTGATCCTGCTGACGCACGACTGCAAGCCGTACAGCTTCAATTAATCTTGCAGGTTCAACGCTTCTTGGACATCTCTGTAAACAAGCCATACAGCTTAAACATGTCCAGATAGAATCAGATTTTAATAAAGGTTCAATGTTTCCTTTATCAACCATATCTACAAACTGGTGTGGATGATAATCCATGCCGTCAAAATTTGGACATGTAGCGGAACATTTACCACACTTCATACATTTATTGGTTTTTACACCACTGATTCTTTCTAATTCTTCCTTTGAAATTTTTGTATTAAACATATTACTGTACCTCCTTTACACCTAAGGCTTCAGCCAGTAATTCTGTAAAATAAATAACAGGTAATTCCGTAACAGAATTTGCTTCCAAGTTATAACGGCACAATGGACAGGCAGTAATCATGCAATCAGCGCCTTTTTTCACTGCGGAAGTAACGACAGCTTCGCTTCTGCTTTTTGCGATATCTTTGTCATTCAATGTCATATAACCGCCACAGCATTCATTCCTCTGTGCATAAATAACAGGTTCTGCACCAATGGCACGAATGAAATCTTCCATAATCTTTGGATTTTCTGCATCATCAAATGCCATAACTGTACCCGGACGAAGTAACAGACATCCATAATATGCTGCGATTTTTCTGTCTTTTAAAGGATTTACCACTTTGCTCTTTAAAGTATCAAATCCTACTACATCACGGAGCATTTCCAGATAATGAACTACTTTTGTCTCACCATGATATTCCATATCAGGAGCCATGTAGTTATTTGTTTTAAGTGCAAAATCTTCATCTGTTAAGATATCATTATTTGTTCTCTTTATTACATTGTGACAGGCAGAACAGAGTGTCAGTAAATCCTGTCCTTTTTCATGCGCCTGAGCCAGTGCTCTTACAGAAGAAAGCTTCGTAGCAATTTCATCTTTTGCAGCAGTATATACACCACCACAGCACTGCCAGTTTTCAATTTCTTCCATCTCAATTCCCAGAACTTCTGCGGAACGGATGGCATAATCATTTAATTCCTTCGCTTTTGTTTTAAGCGTACATCCTGGATAGTAACTATATTTCATGTTTGCCTCCATCTTATACCATTTCTTCCGGGTGGAATACTTCATCAAATTTTTCTTCTGTCAGGAATCCCAAAGCAACGCAGGCTTCTTTTAAAGAAATGTTCTCCTTAAAGGCCTTCTTGGCTGTTTTAGCAGCATTGTCATAACCGATGTATGGGTTAAGAGCTGTAACTAACATAAGAGAATTGTGAAGATTATGGCTCATCTTATCTCTCTTAGCCTGAATACCTACAGCACAATTATCATTAAATGATACAATGCCGTCAGCAAGTAATCTTACGGACTGTAAGAAGTTATATGCAATTACAGGCATAAATACATTCAGTTCAAAATTGCCCTGGCTGGCAGCCATACCAACAGCGGTATCATTTGCAATTACCTGAACAGCTACCATTGTCATAGACTCACACTGGGTAGGATTTACTTTACCTGGCATAATAGAACTTCCAGGTTCATTTTCAGGAATTGTGATTTCTCCAAGGCCACATCTCGGACCACTGGCAAGCCATCTTACGTCATTGGCAATCTTCATCATATCTGCTGCAAGAGCTTTTAATGCTCCGTGTGCAAACGTAATATCATCTTTTGCTGTCAGTGCGTGGAATTTGTTTTCTGCTGTTACGAAATCCTTGCCGGTCAGTTCACTGATTACCTTTGCAACTTCCGGTCCGAAATTCTCAGGAGCATTTAAACCGGTACCAACAGCAGTACCACCAAGTGCCAGTTCTTTTAATCCCGGAAGAGCAGCTTCTAACATTTTCTTTGTCTTTTCCAGCATATTTGTCCAACCGCTGATTTCCTGTGAAAACTTGATTGGAACTGCATCCTGCAGATGAGTACGTCCACTCTTTACCACATCATCGTTCTCTGCTTCCAGTCTCTTAAATGTTGCAATCAGTTTATCCATCGCAGGGAAAAGCTTGTCTTCGATGCTCATGGCTGCAGCTATATGAAGAGCTGTAGGGAATGTATCGTTAGAACTCTGTGACATATTAATATGATCATTTGGATGAAGCAGTTTCTTGCCGGCAATTTCATTACCACGATTTGCAATGACTTCATTTGTGTTCATATTAGACTGTGTACCACTTCCTGTCTGCCATACAACTAACGGAAAATGATCAATTAACGTTCCGTCAATTACCTCATCGGCAGCTTTACAGATTACGTCCTTCTTCTCTTCATCAAGTTTTCCCAAATTATAATTTGCAATGGCTGCACCTTTTTTTAAGATACCAAATGCATGAATAATCTCTGTCGGCATTTTTTCTCCGCCGATTTTGAAATTCTGGAAACTTCTTTGTGTCTGGGCAGCCCAGTACTTATCAGCCGGTACCTGCATTTCACCCATGGAATCTCTTTCAATACGATACTCCATTTTCAACCTCCTAATATGATATTTCTTTTATTACTATAAATAATAATATGAAAAAGCTGTATCACTATTCAATATCCAGCTGGGCAATTACTGCCTTCAAAGCATCTGCACTCTTTTGGAATTTTTCAATTTCCTCATCTGTAAGTTTTACTTCAACTTTACCTTTCACGCCATCCGGACCTACAATCGTAAGACAGCTTGTGCATACATCTGATACGCCATACTCACCATGCATCATGGATGAAACTGTCACAACAGATTCGTATGCTGCCAGAAGCATACCGCAAAGATTAACTACGGACATAGCAACACCATAGAATGTTGCACCTTTACGTTTGATAATCTCACCGCCTGATTTGTGGACATATTCTTCCATTCCGGCTTCATCGAACTTATCAAGATTTTTTCCATAACTATTTGCAATCTTTGTGTATTCGTCCATCGGAACTCCTGCAACACTGGCACATGACCAAGGTACGAAGGAAGAATCACCGTGTTCGCCGAATACATATGCATGAATATTTTTCTGAGCGATTTTAAAATGATTTGCGATACCATAACGAAGTCTTGTGGTATCTAACAGTGTACCGGAACCGATAATCTGATTTTCCGGAAGCTTTGATGCCTTAAGAAATGCATAAGTCATAACATCCACAGGATTTGATACAATAATGTATAAAGCGTGTGGAGCTACTGATGCAATCCTAGGAGCAATATCTTTGATAATGTTCACGTTTGTCTGAGCAAGTTCAATTCTGGTTTGTCCCGGTTTTCTTGGAACTCCTGATGTGATAATAACGATATCGGAGTCTTTTGCATCTTCATAATCTCCTGATATTACGTCGATTGGATCGCGGAATGCAGTACCCTGCACAATGTCCATAGCCTCACCATCAACTTTTTCTTTGTTAATGTCAATTATGACGATTTCTGATGCAAATGTTTCCTGGGAAAGAGTATAAGCAATTGTTGCGCCTACACTACCTGCACCAATTACAGTAATTTTACTAGCCATAATAGAACTCCTTTCATATTAAATTTATTGTTTGACAATTCATTAACAATCTCTATAAAATGATATCATAGAATAAGCTAAAATGCAAGGGCATTATTTTCCTTTATTAGATAAAAAAAGACAAAGTATACGAATATTTCGTATACTTTGTCTGGAAAATTATTCTACGTCTTTTATACTGAAACTTACACGTCCCATTTTGTCTTTTCCGAGGCATACAACTTTTACCACATCACCGAGAGTAAGAACATCTTCTACGCGATTAATTCTTTCTTTCGAAACTTTGGAAATGTGTACCATACCTTCTTTTCCAGGAGCAAACTCAAGAAATGCACCAAATTCTTTAATGGAAATCACTTTTCCTTCAAAAATCTGTCCTTCTTCAAAGTCTGTTACGATTGTTTCAATCATTTTAACTGCCTTATTGATATTATCTTTCTCAATGCCACATACTGATACAGCACCGTCATCTGTAATGTCAATCTTTACACCGGTCTGTTCGATAATTGCATTAATTGTTTTTCCCTTCTGACCTACAACATCGCCAATCTTGGAAGGATCAATTGTGATCTGTCTGATCTTTGGTGCAAGAGGTCCGACTTCCGGTCTTGGTTCTGAAATGGCAGGTTTCATGCAGGTATCCATAATAAACATTCTTGCTTCACGGCATCTTTCAATGGCACCTTCTACAATCGGTCTTGTAAGTCCATGAATCTTAATATCCATCTGGATGGCAGTAATACCAGCATCTGTACCCGTCACCTTAAAGTCCATGTCTCCGAAGAAATCTTCCAATCCCTGGATATCTGTGAGAAGAATATAATCATCATCGGTCTCCCCTGTTACAAGGCCACAGGAAATACCTGCAACCATCTTTTTGATAGGCACACCTGCAGCCATTAGTGACATACAGGAAGCGCAGGTAGATGCCATAGAGGTAGAGCCGTTTGATTCAAATGTTTCTGATACAGTTCTGATTGCATATGGGAACTCCTCAACTGATGGAAGTACCGGAAGCAATGCTCTCTCAGCCAGAGCTCCATGCCCAATTTCACGACGTCCCGGGCCTCTGGAAACTTTTGTTTCACCTACAGAATATGCAGGGAAATTATAGTGATGCATATATCTCTTTGTTGTCTCTGTTTCATTCAGACCATCCAGTTTCTGCGCATCAGATAATGGAGCCAGTGTACATACATTACAAATCTGAGTCTGGCCTCTGGTAAACATGGCAGAACCGTGTACTCTCGGAATAATATCTACTTCTGCTGCTAATGGTCGTATCTGGGTGATAGCACGTCCATCCGGTCTCTTATGATCTTTCAGAATCATTTTTCTTACAGTTTTCTTTTCGTATTGATATACAGCCTCATCAATGAGTCCAAGCCATTCTTCATTTTCAGCAAAGCTTTCAGCCAGCTTATCTTTTAATGCGCTGATTCTCTCTTCACGAACCTGCTTATCTTCGGCAAACATAACAACTTCCATTTCGGCAGGCGGTACAATTTCCCGAATCGCTGAAAACAATTCCTCAGGAATGGCACAACTTGTATATTCGTGTTTTTGTTTACCACATTCAGCTACGATCTGCTCAATAAATGCAATCACTTTCTGGTTTACTTCATGGGCAGCATAGATTGCTTCTACCATTTTAGCTTCAGGAATTTCATTTGCACCAGCCTCAATCATAATAACTTTTTCTTTTGTTGAAGCGACGGTAAGTTTTAAATCCGATACAGACATCTGTTCAGAATTCGGATTTATGATAAATTCACCATTGATCATACCAACTTGTGTAGTTGCACAAGGGCCATCAAAAGGAATGTCTGAGATTGCAACCGCAATCGCAGAACCAAGCATGGCAGTTAATTCAGGACTGCATTCCGGGTCAACAGACATAACCATATTATTTAAAGTAACATCGTTTCTGTAATCCTTTGGAAACAGAGGACGCATAGGACGGTCAATGACACGGGAAGTCAGAATGGCATTTTCAGATGCTTTTCCTTCACGTTTATTGAAGCCACCAGGAATTTTTCCTACAGCATATAATTTTTCTTCATATTCGACACTGAGAGGAAAGAAATCAATTCCTTCTCTTGGTTTTTCGGATGCTGTCGCTGTAGATAACACGGTAGTATCACCATAATGCATAAATGCAGCGCCATTAGCCTGTTTTGCAACTCTTCCGACGTCAACTGTTAATGTTCTTCCGGCAAGCTCCATACTGAAACTTTTATAATTTTTTTCCATCTTTACCTACTTTCTTTTCTGCACTATTTTATTTTGACAACCAATATGCCCGGCAGTGTATTGCATATCGACCCGCGGAAGACCGAAAACACTTAAAAAATCATGAGTTCCATAACCTTTTAAGTGGTCTCGGTCAGGTTCTTCCGACTATAGAAAAACATAATAGACAAGGCTTACGCCTTGTCTATATAGCCCTGTGCAAAAAGCAACCGGGCAAATTACTTTCTGATTCCTAACTTTTCGATTAAAGCACGGTATCCTTCAAGGTCATTCTTCTTTAAGTAATCAAGCAAGCCTCTTCTCTTACCAATCATCTTATACATACCTCTTCTTGAGTGATGATCCTTCTGGTTTACCTTTAAATGCTCTGTTAACTCATTAATTCTCTCTGTAAGAATAGCAATCTGAACTTCCGGTGAACCTGTATCACCTTCAAATCTGCCATAAGTTTTGATGAGTTCTGTTTTCTTTTCCTTTGAAATCATGTTTCAATCCTCCATAAAATAATAAATAAATCACTAAACACTTCAGCCACGGTCGGAGTATCCAACAACCGAGTGTCAGCTCAAACATTAGTACTATACTATAGGAATAATAAATTGTCAAGTTTTTTTCTTCTTATGGAAGCACTCTTACCGCACAATAAGGTGTGGTATAATAAGCGTTTCCGATGCATATTCCTGTTGCCGGTGTAGATGCATGAATAATCTGTCCATCACCGATATAAATAGCTACATGACCAGATCCATCTCCATATTTATAAACCAGAATATCGCCCGGTTTTGCATCTCTGTAATCAATGCGTGTTCCTGCATTTACATATGCAGACGATGTTCTTGGAAGTGAATATCCAAATTCGGCAAATACACCTTTTACAAATCCGGAACAGTCAGTTCCGTTTGTCAGGCTGTTTCCACCATAAACATATGGATTTCCAAGAAACTGGTAAGCATAATTAATTAAATCAACTGCTGTCTGTGAAACAGTCTGATTGAGATTTGATGAGTCATATGTTAATCCTGAGGATGAACCACTGCTAGAAGAAGCGATAATTCTCACTACTTTTTCTGCTACCGGAAGAGTATAAATATTATCTACATATTCAGCTTTCACATAGCCTTCCAGATTATTAATGTTAATCTTATACCAGCCGTTTGTTTCCCCTTCTATAATTTCAAGAATCTCTCCAGTCTCTACCCTGTCAGAAATAGGACAATCCAGAGAAGGTTCCTGACGCACATTTAATACATCGCAATTTACCCTCAGAACATTCCTCATGGTCTCCATGGCTTTTACATTTGCATCATAACCTGTTAAAATATATTGCTTGTCCACATAACCTGTTACCTCGCCGGAAGTAATTTTATACCATCCATTTTCTTCTGATAGTACTTCACAAGCTGAACCACCAGGCATCTTTCCTATAATTTCATTGTCAGTACCTGCACCTGAACGAACATTCAGGTATGTAGTTACATTAGACACGCCTAGATTTGTATATCCCTCAATTACGGAACCTTCAGGAACAAACTTCAGTGCAACATCAAGTGCTTCCACTGAGGCATCACTGGCTTCATTATCGGCCATGGCAATATAAGAACCATATCCATCAATTGCTTCTGATATGCCTGCCTCTGAGTAAACTAATGCTCCTGTCTGTTCACTAAGCTTAGCATTATTTTCAACATTTGTCTGCAATGCTGACAATAATGATGAGCTTACAAAAGCATTTCCTGTGTATTCAATCGAAGCATCTGCTTCCACCTGAACGTTTTCTGCTTTGGTATCTTTGGCTGTATTTTGAGCAGTATTATTTGTAATCACAAATGCTGTCACACCCAAAGCTGCCAAGGCAGTTACTGATAATCCTGCAACTAGTTTTGTATTTCGCATATTTCCTCCTTCTGCTAATACATTAGTAAATTACTATTCATCTAATCAACGCCAGTAAAATATTAAAAAGTAAATAACAAATAAAATTATATCATATTATTCGCAGATGTCAACCCTGCACGTTTTTGCTCCGTTTTAACAGAAGCAATATCCCTGACAATTTGCTGGCGAAGTTCTTTTATAGAATTAAATTTCTTTTCAGAACGAATGAATCCACGGAAAAGCAGTGTGATAACCTGTCCGTATAGATCTCCTGTAAAATCTAAAATATGAGTTTCTATACTGAGTTTTTCCTGATTGCTAACCGTCGGTTTTTTTCCGATATTTGTAATGCTTTTAAAATAAATGCCCGAAATAATACATTCTGTGTTGTAAACACCATAAGGAGGAAGTAATTTATCAGGTGCTGGCCATAGATTAATCGTTGGGAAATCAATGGTTCTGCCTAATGCCTGTCCATGTACGACTGTTCCCTTGAGAAAATAGGGATGTCCAAGCATCTGATTTACTTGAGGAATATTTCCGTTACGAAGCTCCTCACGAATTTTTGTGCTGCTGATTACGGTATCCGATATAGTGACAGGGGAAACGACACTGACTGAAAAACCATATTTTTCACTTTCCTTTTTCAAGAAAGGAACATCCCCACTCCGGTTTTTCCCAAAATGAAAATCCTGTCCGCATACGATTTTTTTCACACCAAGTCTTTGAACCAAATATTTTTCTATAAATTCAGAAGCTTCCAGTTTAAGAAAATCAGCATCCAGTTTTATATCAATCAGATAATCAATGTCCTGCAACATAAAAAAATCATTTTTTTCTTCTTCTGTCATAATGTACTGTAATTGTTTCTTTGAAAGAACAGCCTCAGGGGATACCGAAAATGTAATCACAACTGTTTTGGTATCATTCGATATGTTTTTCTTTAATTCGTTCAGAATAGCCTGATGTCCCAGATGTATGCCGTCAAATTTCCCCAATGCAACTGCAGATTTCTCTATCCGGCATTCTGTTATGTTATTTATTGTTACCATATTTTTAAACCTTATTACTTTTGTTATGCATATTAAGAAAAAGTCTCACAGGAACATTTTGCTTGTCTTATATATTTGCTTCTGTGAATCATAGACATATACTGCTTTGAAAATGCCTTTACTGTCGTGAACCCTGACAAAGCATCCATTCTCCGGTTTTACTTCGGAACCCTGTCTTATAATATCATGATGCAGGGGATTGCCATTATATAATATTTTGTCTCCTTGCTCCGTCATTGTGATCACAGGATATTCTTCAAACATTTTTTCATTTGGGATCAAATGTTTTTCTATTTCTCCGTCAGCTACAAGTTTTTGGATATCATCCAGTTTTAATGCTTCATCTATCCGAAATGGACCTGATTTTATTCTTGTCAGCTCTGCCATGCAGCCATATACACCAAGTTTTTCTCCTATGTCATGACATAATGTCCTGATATAAGTTCCCTTCGAGCATTCTATGCGAAGCATTATTTTGGGAAAATCTATTTTTTGAATATCAATAGAAAAAATGTGTATCCGACGAGGCTTTCGATCGATTTCTTTTCCCTCCCGGGCCAGTTCGTATAATTTTTTTCCGTTTACCTTCAAGGCACTATACATGGGAGGAATCTGATCATAATCGCCAATAAAAGATAAAACGGCCTGACAAATATCATCATCAGAAACAGTTTGGCGAAGAGGAATATCGCCTTCATATTGCTCAATGATTTTACCGGAAATATCCTGGGTATCGGTGGATTGTCCCAACAAAAGGACTGTTTCATATATTTTGGTGCGATCCGTAATCATATCGCACAGTTTTGTTCCACTTCCCAGACAAACCGGAAGCACACCTGTCGCATCAGGATCTAATGTTCCGGTATGCCCTATTTTTTTTTGTTTTAAGATGCCGCGCAGTTTTGCTACAACATCATGAGATGTATAACCTTTTTCTTTGTATATGTTAATAATTCCATTATACATTTTTATCCACCAATTTCAGCTGTTCGTCAATTCTTTGAAGAATATTATTAATGGCATCATGGACAGTCCCCTTAAATGTACATCCTGCCGCACGTTTATGTCCACCACCGCCAAAATACTCTGCTATTTCATTTACATTAAGATATTTTTTTGAGCGCAGGCTGATTTTAAAATCCATATATTCAACCTCATACAAAAAGATCGCACATTCCACCCCGGATGTAAGACGGAGCTGTTCTACCACACCGCCCAGTTCATTTGGTGTAATGCCATAAAAATCCATATCACGTTTTGTAAAATAAGAAACAATACATTTTCCATCCAGAACAAGCATGCTTTCCAACAAAGTTCTTCCCAAAACCTGATTCTGAATGTATGTTTTTTCATAGAAACCTTCGTCAATAATTTTTTGGGAATCCAGACCGCGGTCAAGAAGTTTACCTGCCACTTCCATAGTATGGCCTGTTGTACTGGAATATTTAAACACACCTGTGTCATGAACGATTCCTGTATACAAAGCTTCTGCTGTGTTTTTCGAAATTTTTTCGTCATCCAGCATATCATAAATCACTTCGCACACAGAACCGATTTCAGGACAGACATAGTTGACTTTTCCGTAATATGAATTCGTCATATGATGATCGATATTTACTGTATTTTCTGTTTCCAAAAATACAGTGCCGGCTATGCCCATTCGTTCAAGATTGCCTAAATCAACTGCAAGAAAGAGATCAAAACCATTATCTTTTACCTCGTGCTCAATTTTATCATAATTGGCCAGATAAGATAGCTTAGGTGATGCTTTTTCCAGATAGACATGTACTTCTATACCTTTATAATTTTCAATAAGATAATTATAAAGACCTAAAGTTCCTCCCACACAATCTCCATCAGGTCTTACATGACCGGCAATTGCTATTTTTTTTGCATCTTTTATTATTTCTGCCAGTTTCATTCAAACCTCAATTCTGCTGCTTATGCAGCCCGCTGTTTCTTTATGCTTCTTCTGTTTCCTCATCCTCTTTATGAAGATCTTTTGTCACTTCATCAATTTTCTTTGACATGGTAACACCATATTCAATAGACTGATCCAGGATAAAAGTAATCTGGGGCGTATTTCGCAAATTCACTCTTTCAGCAAGCTGATGACGAATATAGCCTTCTGCACTTTTTAATCCTGCAATTGTATTTTTTCCTTCTTCTTCAGTTCCAAGAACACTTATATAAGCCTTGGCATATTTTAAATCAGGTGTCACTTCCACGGCAACAACACTTGTCATGCTGCTAATCCGCGGATCTTTAATATCTTCTCTGATAATGACACTTAACTCGCGTAAGACCTCTGAATTTACTCTGATATTTTTTACACTGTTTTTTCTCATCGCTATTTCTCCTACTATCCCCTCAACTATATTACACCGTTTAGCGAGGAACTTCAACCATTATATATGCTTCAACAATATCAAGTTCTGCAAAACCTGTAAAACCTTCGAATACAAGACCACACTCGTATCCTGCTTTTACTTCCTTTACATCATCTTTAAATCTCTTGAGTGATGCCAATTCGCCTTCAAAAATCTGTTTTCCTTCTCTTGAAATTCTAACTTTACATCCACGTTGGAATGTTCCGTCCATGACATAAGAACCTGCAATCATTCCCACGCCGGAAGATTTGAATAACTGGCGGATTTCTGCATGACCGATTACTTTTTCTTCATAGACAGGATCAAGCATACCCTTCATGGCAGCTTCCACATCTTCAATTGCCTGATAAATAACTCTGTATAATCTTAAGTCAACATTTTCGCGTTCAGCGATTTCTTTAGCAGTATTATCCGGTCTTACATTAAATCCGATGATGATTGCGTTTGACGCAGATGCAAGAGACACATCCGATTCGTTTATGGCACCAACACCACCATGGATTACTTTTACAACAACTTCATCATTTGAAAGTTTCACCAGACTTTGTTTCACAGCTTCTACAGATCCCTGCACATCGGCTTTGACGATGATATTTAATTCTTTTAGGTTTCCTGCCTGGATCTGACTGTAAATATCATCCAAAGTCATCTTCGCCTTCGCTCTTGAACCTTCTAACAGTTTTTCCCTGCCCTCATTGATAAATGTTTCAGCAATATTTCTTGCTTCTTTTTCGTTCTTTGTTGCCATCATTACCTCACCGGCATTTGGAACACTGTTAAGACCCAGAATTTCTACAGGTGTAGATGGTCCTGCTTCTTTTAACTTCTCTCCGTTATCAGCAATCATGGCACGCACACGGCCGTATGCAGAACCGATAGCAACTGCATCACCGGTTTTTAAAGTTCCTTTTTGTACAAGTACAGTAGCTACAGGGCCTCTTCCTTTGTCCAGTTTAGCCTCAATTACAACACCTCTGGCTTTTCTGTTTGGATTTGCTTTCAACTCGTTCATTTCTGCAGTAAGAAGCACCATTTCCAACAGTTGATCAAGACCTTCACCAGTATGAGCAGACACAGGAACAAAAACGGTGTCTCCGCCCCAGTCTTCAGCAAGGAGTTCATATTCGGCCAGCTCTTGTTTTACTTTTTCCACGTTTGCGCTAGGCTTATCAATTTTATTCACGGCAACAATGATACTGATTCCGGCTGCTTTTGCATGGCTGATGGCCTCTATGGTCTGAGGCATAACACCATCATCAGCTGCAACTACAAGAATGGCAATGTCTGTAGCCTGTGCACCACGCATACGCATTGCAGTAAATGCTTCATGTCCCGGTGTATCGAGGAACGTTATTTTCTCTCCATTACAATTTACTACATAAGCACCGATATGCTGAGTAATACCACCAGCTTCTCCAGATATTACATTTGTTTTCCGGATTGCATCCAACAGAGAAGTTTTACCATGATCAACATGCCCCATGACACAGACAACAGGAGGACGTGTTACCATCGTTGCCTCATCTTCTTCCTCTTCGCGCAATAATTCTTCAATAACATCTACTTTTTCTTCAGGTTCTGCGATAATATCAAATTCAAGAGCAATGCTTTCTGCTGTCTCGTAATCAATTTCGTGGTTGACACTATACATCATACCCTGCATAAATAATTTCTTGATTAATGCTGAAGACGACATTTTCATTTTATCTGCCAGTTCACCAATAGTAAGAGACTCTGGAATGGTGATTACTTTGATGTCATCTTCTTTTTCTTTCTTTGAAGGCTGAGGTGCCGGAGCAGGTCTGTTTCCCTTTCCGTTTCCGTTTCCGTTCCGGTTGTTATTGCTGCTGTTATTTTTATTTCCGTGGTTTGTATTATTATTGCTGTTTTTCTGGTTATTATTATTGTTATTATTTTTATTATTCTTGTTTTTATTATTATTTGAACTATTCTGAGGATTATAAACTTTTGTAATACGTTTCTCCGAATCATTTTTTATTGGTTTTGAAGATTCTGTATTTTTATTTTTTGTATCACGATCATTTTGTTTGTTGTTCGAAATTTTCTTCTCTGTATTTTTTTGCTGTTCCTTGCCCTGTTTTTTTTCAGGAATAGCTTCACTTTTTTTCTTCTCCTGGATTTTTTCCAAAACTAATTCCATTTCTTTTTCTGCAATTGAACTCATGGTCTTTTTGCCTTCTATTCCGTTTGCAGTTAGAATTGCGATTACTTCTTTACTATCTTTATTTATTTGTTTTGCAAATTCATGTACTCTCATTCAGTTACCTCCATATCTGTAAATATCTTAACGAATGAATTATAAAAATCACTGCCAATCACTGCTACTGACGCACGAAATTCTTTTCCCGTAAAACGTCCCAGTTCTTCTTTTGTTCCATAAATATAGAGAGGAACTTTATAATAGCTGCACATATTAGTGAATTTCTTTCTGGTATTTTTTGATGCTTCAGAGGAAATAATCACTAGAGATGCCTTCCCATCTTTCACTGCATTTTCCACCTGAACTTCACCGCCAACTGTTTTGCCTGCTTTCGTTGCAAGGGATAATAATGATAATAATCTGTCGCTCATATTTTCCTCCCGATTTCTTATTTGTTACTTATTATTTTTTAATCATACGATTCTTTCCGGCATTTTATTCAAAAGACTTTTTCAATTCTGCATAAACTTCCTGCGGAATAGGAGTTTTTAATGCTTTTTCAATGCTTTTTGCTTTTTTTGCTTTGTCAAAACAGTCTTTTGAATTGCAGATATATGCACCTCTGCCATTTTGCTTACCAGTCAGGTCAACAATTACACCATTTTCTGTTCTTAAGACACGTATGAGTTCTTTTTTTGGTTTCATTTCACCACAGCCGGAACATTTGCGGAGTGGTATTTTTTTTGTCATATTCATAGCTGAATTATTCCTCTACAATATCTTCCGGGGTTTCCTGAGTTTCTACAGCTTCTGCTTCTTTGGCCTGGGATTCGCTCTTGATATCAATCTTAAAACCGGTTAATCTTGCAGCAAGTCTTGCATTTTGACCTTCTTTTCCGATGGCGAGCGAAAGCTGGTAGTCAGGAACTACGACTTTGGCAGTTTTTTCTTCATCATCAGCCACAACAGAAACAACCTTGGCAGGACTTAAAGCATTTTCAATTAAAATAGCCGGGTTTTCATTCCAGTTTACAATATCAATCTTTTCTCCGCGAAGCTCATTGACGATAGCATTTACTCTTGTACCGTTAATTCCTACACATGCCCCTACAGGGTCTACATTTGGATCCTTGGAACGAACAGAAATTTTACTTCTGGAACCAGCTTCTCTTGAAATACCCATAATTTCAACAGTTCCATCTTTTACTTCACTTACTTCCGCTTCAAACAATCTTTTTACCAGCTCCGGATGAGTTCTGGATACAAGGATTTTTGGACCTCTGGAAGTATCTTTTACTTCCGTTACATATAACTTGATTCTATCGTTTGGCATCAGCTTTTCGCCACGAACCTGTTCGGATTCATTTAAAAGTGCATCTACCTTACCAAGATTAATGCTGATACTCTTATCATTGATTCGCTGTACGATACCTGTAACAACATCTTTTTCTTTTCCATAATATTTATCAAAGAGGACTCTTCTCTCTTCTTCCCTGATTTTCTGGGTAATAATATTTTTTGCATTCTGTGTTGCGATACGTCCGAATTCCTTTGATTTCACATCAACACTTACAATATCACCAAGCTGATATTTTTTACTGATTTTATAAGCATCTTCAAGACTAATCTGTGTTGCTTTATCTTCGACGTTTTCTACGACTTCTTTTTCAGCAAGAATCTTATAATCACCTGTCTCACGATCGATATTGATTGTGACGTTGTCTGCCTTACCGTAATGGACTTTGTATGCAGTCAGTAACGAGTTTTCGATAGCATCCAAAATCACATCTTTACTGATATCTTTTTCCTTTTCCAATACATTTAATGCTTCAATTAATTCTTTGTTCATTTTCCTATTCTTCCTTTCGTTTAAAAATCAAATGATAATCTGATTAATGCAATGTCATTTCTTAAAAAAGTCATTTCTTCATTTTCATCAATCTCAATTGTGATTTCAGTATCTGAATAAGCTTTTAATACTCCCTCAAAATCTTTTTGACGATTGATTGCCTTGTAAAGCTTTACTTCGACTTCTTTACCAATACTGCGCTTGAAGTCTTTTTCTTTTTTTAATGGTCTTCCAAGACCAGGGGAACTTACTTCCAAAATATAAGAATCCTCAATAAAATCCTGACTGTCCAGTTTATCGCTCAAAGCTCTGCTGATAATCTCACAATCATCTACCGTTATTCCGTTCTCTTTGTCAATATAGACTCTCAGATACCAGTTTCCGGCCTCCTTCACATATTCCACATCTACCAGCTCGAAATTATTTTCGGTGATAAATGGCATGACCAGTTCTTCTGTTTTCCGTTCATATTCTTCTCTTTTCGACATGGACATTCTTCCTTTCTTATATTTTGATTGGTTTTGTATAGATAGAATGAAAAGACATCGTACAACGTACGATGTCTTAAAGCAGCTAATAGGGGAATCGAACCCCTGATTCCGCCGTGAGAGGGCGGCGTCTTAACCTCTTGACCAATTAGCCAGATATAAAACCTTCTGTCCGGCGTCCACCTGAACAGTACTATGTTATTATAACAAAGTTTTTTTAAATTGCAAGAACTTTTTTTATTTTTTTAAATTTTTTTCAGAACAAAGTATCTTCGACACTCTTTTTCCGAGGTATTTCCTATAAGCATTAAGAAAAGACAAGGAAAAAATTCCTTGTCTTATAGTTATTGCAAAATATATAAATAGACTGCAGCGATAGAAATGACAATCTGTATGATTGCAAAACGGTAAACTGCCTGTGTGTTTGACCAGTTCCATACTTTCCGCACATGATCATGAAGCGGAGTCCGTACATTTACAAGAATTTTAATTTTCAAAAATCTCAAAAGAGCAACTTTTAGCAATCCTAATCCACCATCCAAAAGTAATACAATGGCAACTAGAAGATACATAAAAGGACTGCCGCTTTTCAAGACAGCAATGGCAATAAACAATCCCATAGCACGGGAACCGGCATCTCCCATCATAAGAATACTAGGAGTTGCATTAAACCAGAGATAACCCAGAAGACATGTGACAAACAGAAGTAATATATATCCAAATCCCATATCTGCATTGGCAAGTTTTGATATGATATAAACTGTTAGCAATGTTATAATAGTTAAAGTTCCTGATAATCCGTCTACGCCATCAGAACAATTTGTTACATTGATTGATGTCCAGACAAGAATAATTGTGAGTATATAAAACACTACAGGAGGTATGGTAATAGTCTGGTTTACAGATGCAAGGTAAACATCATTTGGATTGAAATTAAGGAATGTGACTGCTACCATAATAGCGATAATCAGATCAAGGATTCCTTTTTTATATTCTCCCCATGGAGTTTTCGCACAATCATCTAAAAAACCTGTCATCAT
This sequence comes from Lachnospiraceae bacterium, assembly GCA_034172985.1. Lineage (GTDB taxonomy): Bacteria > Bacillota > Clostridia > Lachnospirales > Lachnospiraceae > CAG-303. Next base: position 67,294 of record JAXFDY010000199.1, on the reverse strand, counting down.
TGCAGCTGCAACCAGCACGATATAAATCAGATTTTCTCTGGTCATGTCTCCAAAGACAAGACTAACAAAGATGAATACAAGTACAAAGATGAAACCGGCTCCTCTCGGTTTCCCTGCAGATAATTTTCCATCATGGGCAAATGCTCTTCCTGCATCCTTCGGCAGAAGATTATTACATTTTGCCATAAAAATACATGTCAGAAAGAATGCTGCCATAATTCCTATAAAAGATACCATTTCCAGATAATTGTTATCTGTCAAATAATTTATCATCAGTTTTACCTTCTTTTTTAATTATTTATAAATTTTTGTTTATCGGTATTATATTCTTCCAGAACTTCTTTTGCCGACATTGCTTTATTTGTCACACGAAATTCTGCCACATATCCGTTGAAACTATCTTGATAAACATCTCCGCCTATAATCATACGACCATGATTATTTAATGAAATCGCCTCATCTTTACAGGCAATCAGAATTCCATTAATAAACAATGCAAGAGAATGAGTCTTGGCATTATAAGCACCTGCAATCTGCGTCCATCCATCAAAATCTTTGTCTGTACCTACCGCATCGTAAAAACCATTTTCAGTGGCTTTTTCTAAAATTCTGAAAATACTAACACCATTCCAGCCATGCGGAATCAGACTAACAAATGCATTCTCAAAATCTGCATAAAAGATACTTGTCCATAGATTTGTCTTACGTTCATTAAACCACAATGAAACCGTAAAATCTTTCGCAAGAAGATTACCAAGAGAAAGTTCAACCAATTCATGACCGGCGATGCCTCCCGGAAGCTCTAATACTTTTCTTCCCGGAAGAACATGATCATTAAAGCTGATAAATGCTCCGTTAGGATTTGCCCGATATTCACTATTATTCGCTTCAAACGTTCCATCGAAAGAAAAATATGCCGATTGAACTTCTGGTTCGCAATGTGCGTCTGCATATTTCCAGAAATCATTTCCGTTCAAAGGTTCAGAATAGAAATTTCCCTGAATTATATCACAACCGCACCTGCACAGAAATGCATTTTGCTCATAGGTTTCCACTCCTATAGTTGCTGTTGATTTTCTCAGCTTCTTTGCAATATCGATGATACCATTCAGAATTACTTTTTCTTTTTCTACAAATGTAGTGTTTTTAATGAACAATTTGTCAATTTTAATGCAGTCTACCGGCAGTTTATCCAATACATTCAAGGAGGAATATCCCGAACCAAAGGAGTCCATCATAACGCGGATTCCCATGGAGTGCAGACGATTACAGAATTCTACTGCATCGTCCATATCACTAATGAAAACTTCTTCCGCAATTTCAAAATTTATATATTGAGCTTTCACATTATATTTATTCATCTGTGATTCTAAATATTCGAAAAAATTTTGATTTTTTATATGCTGTTTGGAAAGATTCAGTGAAACCGGCACATACTTCCGGTCGGAAGCTTTTCTGTCTCCAAGAAATTGCATCACTTTTTCTATGACATAATAATCCAGTTCTACTAACTTATTGGCATTTTCCAAAATCGAAACAAATTCATCCGGCATAAGATAAGTACCATCATTTCGTGTCCAACGCGATAAAGCTTCTGCTCCGACGACGGTTTTTGATATTGTATCAATCTGCGGCTGATAAACAACTGTAAATTGCTGCTGTTTTAATGCAATCGGAAACTCTTCTAACATTTCCATTTCTCTTTTATGGCTTTCAAACATATCATTATCAAAAAAGACACATTTACCATCACCGTTGTCTTTTGCAATTTTTTTGGCATAATTTGCATTGGTGATTCCGCCATTATAATTGTGCTCATTTCCCTTTGCTATATAAATTCCACAATTAATATAAAAATTATCTGAGGAAACAAGATTCTGAAGAGCAGCATTCTTTTCAACAAGAATCTGATCTATATATGTGATAATTTCCTCATCCGATATAGAAGCAGGAATTTTAAAGGTGGCCACAATATTATCACTATGAATTCTGCTGGCATACATCAGATAATTACTATCACCACAAATCAAATCTGCAAATCGTTTCAATAATTTGTCACCCATATCATAGCTGTAGGATTCATTAATATATTTAAAGTGTGCAATATCTACTTGTAAATACAAAATTTTGCTATCTTCAGTTATATTATACACAGCTTCTTCCATTTTACTGAGAAATGTGTAATATTTATAAAGTCCTGTAAGATTATCTCGTTCCGACAACTGCTTCAGATAATAATTTGTATTACCTTTTGAAACTTTCTGGGCCTTATAAACTGTAAAAACACGCTCAAATGAATTTAATACTTTTAACTCTTTTTTTGTAAAAGATCTTTCTTTGCAACAATCTTCATAAACAACGATTCCTGCAAAACAATCATTGTTGCTGACGGACATGATAATACCTGATTTCGGATTTTCCTCCGTTTTAAACAGTTCTCCATCAAATTGTTTTCCTTCTGATTTCGCATATACTAATGCATCTCCATTACATAGATTTGCAAGGCGAATCCATTCTGCCTCTGTATAGACATAAGATTGATTTAAGCAGGATTTTACTGTGTCTGTACGAAGCTCATACGTACATTTCAACTCTAATTCCTTCTCGTCTGTCTCTAAAACACGGATTGCAGAAAAATGAAATTTATCCTGTATCCTGTGCAGTAACAGATTGATGGCACTGTCCTCGTTTTTTGTTTCACCAAGCATACGGAAAGCCAAATCGTTTAACTCGAAATAGAAAGCATCCATTTCTTCATTAACTTCTTCAATCTCTTCTGTCACTTCATTTGCCCTGGAAATTGCACGATGATATTTTTTCATATCTTCATTTTCATTGTCAAAAAATGAGTATCCGTTCTTTCCGCGACGTTTTGTATAATATAAGGCATGGTCAGCCATCTGAAATAATTCATTATAGTCGTCTGAATCATTTGGAACTACTGCTATTCCTATACTGGCTGATATCTTTACCTCGTCACTTTCTCCTGTATAGATGTTAGATACAGTATTGCAGACATTTTCAGCTTTTTTCTTGATAATTTCCTTATCTGTCAATCCCTCCGCGTAAACAATAAATTCGTCACCGCCAATACGTCCTACGATATCATTATCACGAAACACGGTTTTAATCCCGTGTGCCACACTGACAATGACTTCATCACCGAACATATGTCCAAGATTATCATTAACAGATTTAAAATTATCAATATCGATAATCATTATAGAGCCTTTTCCCGTATGTTCGATTGCATCACGAATAAGCTCTGCCGAATGCGTTTTGTTAATCAGTTTCGTCAAAGGATCCTTTCGGACTTCTTCGTACAACTTCTGATTTTCCTGCATACGTTCATCAATTTTTCTGATAATAGCAAAATAACTGTCTTTATTGTCCTCATACCTATATTGCACATTGACCCATCCAAGATTTAAGCTTTCCTCTCCAATAAACTGTAAATCATAGGAGCCTGTCTCTTTCCTAGCCAGAAAGTCCTCGAAAATCTGATCCAATATTTTTAATGATGCCTTATTTACATTTGCATACAGTTGTGACTTCATGTTGGGGAATTCTTTTATGACTTTTAGATCACCATCTTGAAAATCATAAATAACTCCTTTGTCCTCATGTAAAAAATATTCACCAAACTTGCTTGTTACTGTTTTCATTACTGTCGCAAAAAATTCCTCTTTTTGTAACAACCCACTCATAAAATCTTTTCCTTCTCCATTGAATTTTTGCAAAGCTTCTACATTAGTATCTTTTCTCTATTTTACATTATTTTCACCAAATAATCAAGAATGACTTCAGTGTATATTAGTGTATAATCTTCTTTGGACATTTATCAGCACAAAGTCCACAATTTTCGCATTTATTATAATCGATTTTTGCAAGAAAATCCTTTACTTCTATGGCATTAGCCGGACAGTTTTTTGCACACAAAGAGCATCCAATGCAGCCTGTGGAACATGCTTTGTTCACATCCACGCCTTTTTCCTTCGAATTACACTGAACATGATATCTGCTTTCGTATGGCACAATTTCAATAAGTTCCTTTGGACAAGCTTTGACACACTTTCCGCATGAAACGCATTTTTCATGATCAATAACAGCAATTCCGTTTACGATAGAAATTGCTTCATACTCACAGGCTTTTACACAGTCGCCAAACCCCATACAACCAAAGGAACATTTTTTTGGTCCCTTACCTGTAACATAAATAGCTTCTTTACATGAAAGATTTCCGTCATATTGATATTTGTTTCCTGCCTTTTCACAGTCACCGGCACATTTAACATAAGCAGTCTTTTTTACAGTTTCTACTTCTACTCCCAAAATATCAGCAATTTTCTTTGCAACAGGAGCGCCGCCTACAGGACATGCATTTGCCGGAGCCGATCCTTTAGCAACAGCTTCTGCCAATGCATCACAGCCGGCATAACCACAGCCACCGCAATTGCTTCCTGGCAATGCATCTCTGATAGCTGTTTCTTTTTCATCTACTTCTACTGCAAATTTTTTTCCTGCAATTCCCAGAAGTAATCCGATAACAACGCCAACTCCGCCTACCGCAAGAAAGGCACAGATGATTCCGATTAATATTTTCATATGAAACCTCCAATCTTCGTTCTGTCGTCTTAAATCAATCCTGAAAATCCCATAAATGCCATGGACATTAAACCGGCTGATATGAGTACTATTGGCATTCCTTTGACGGATGGAAGAATATTATTATATTCGATTTTTTCACGAATACCTGCCATGATAATGATCGCAATGCCAAATCCCAGAGCTGTAAAAACAGAATATACTAGACTTTCGATAAAATTATATTCATTTTGTACGCTTGTCAGTGCTGTACCAAGTACTGCACAATTTGTTGTAATCAACGGAAGATAAACGCCCAGCGACTTATATAATGCCGGCATGGTTTTTTTTAGAAACATTTCAACAAACTGCACTAAAGCAGCAATCACAAGGATAAAGACAATCGTATCTAAATATTCAAGACCTGCCGGGTTCAAAATATAGGTATATATCAGATTTGTAAATATGGTGGCAATAACCATAACAAATAAAACAGCACCGCTCATACCTGCAGCAGTATTTGTTTTTTTAGATACTCCTAGGAACGGACAGATTCCCAAAAACTGACTTAAAATCACATTATTTACAATAGCTGCACCAATTCCAATTTTTATCAAGTCCATAATTTCGTTCATATATTATTCTGCTCCTTTCTCGCATTTTTCCATGCAGCTCACACAATTACCATCACAACTCTTATCTGTGGATTTCTTTCCTGATTTCTGTTTTAATTTATTTTGAATCATAACAAGCACAGCCAGAACAAAAAATGCTCCGGGTGCAAGGGCAAATATACCGATTGGTTCCTCCCAGAACTGATATCCAAAGATTGCTCCCGAACCGATTATTTCTCTTACTGCTCCCAAAATGCCAAGTGCAAGTGTGAAGCCAAGCCCCATTCCGATACCGTCAAAAAGTGATGGAATCGGTGGATTTTTTGAAGCATAGCTTTCCGCTCTTCCAAGAATAATACAATTTACCACAATCAACGGAATATAGATACCTAATGATTCATTCAGGGATGGAAGATATGCTTCCAGCATAAATTGTACCATCGTTACAAAACTGGCGACTACCACAATAAAAGCAGGCACACGAATGCCATCAGGAATAAATTTCCGAAGCAGGGAAATGATTAGATTTGACAATGCCAAAACGACAGTGGTTGTAAGTCCCATTCCGATGCCGTTCATACATGATGTAGTTACTGCAAGAGTCGGACACATACCAAGCATCATAACAAATGTCGGGTTTTCTTTTATAATGCCGTTATATAAACGTTCAATGATAACTTTATTCATTTGCAGCACCTCCTGTAGAAAGACCTGCCGCAACCTGACAGGCTGCATTTACTCCCTTTGTAACAGCCCGGCTTGTAATAGTTGCACCTGTGATAGCATCTATCACAATACCGTTTTCCCCATCTTTATTTACAATAAATTCCCCATCTTCTTTTTCACTTCCGGAAATATACTGATTTATAAATTCCTCTGTTTTAGCTTTCATACCAAGACCGGCTGTCTCGGAAATAGACAGATAGGAAATCCCTGTTACATCGCCACTTTCATCAACACCAACAGAAAATTTTATATCACCATCATATCCTTCCCCGGCAGTCACTGTCACTACATATCCCAGAGAAGTCCCGGTCTGATCCTTTGCCTGAACAATACCATTCACTTCCACTTCTTTTTCTGTATAAGAAACCAGTCCATCTGCTTTTTTTAAATCAACATCTTCAAATTCTGATGCATCTTTGAATACCGTTTTATAAGCATTCTGCTGTGTTTTTATTTCCTGGTCTTTTCTTGTCTGCAGTGTACCTTCATAAACAAGCCCCAGTAAAAGACCTGCAACTCCTGTAATTGCAAAAAGAGAAAGTGTGTTCTTCATTATTTTATTCATAGCTACGCCTCCTTTTTGCTTCTTACATATCCAAACATTTTAGGAACGGTATATTTTTCAATGATTGGCACTAACAGATTGCAGAAAATAATAGCATAAGAAACACCTTCTGCATTCAGACCAAAGACACGCAGTACAGCGGTCAAAACACCGAGAAGAATACCAAATACAATTCTTCCGGCCGGTGTAATCGGAGATGTTGCGTAATCAGTAGCCATAAAGAAAGCCCCAAGCATCAAGCCGCCACCAAAAAGATGAGCTGCAAGAAATTCAAGATCAAAACCATGTCCGCCAAAAAGAATCATACAGATAACAAAAGACAATAAATAAAAAAATGGTATTCTGTAATCAATAATCTTTTTGCATAACAGATAAACACCTCCAATCAACAGTGCCAATGCAGAAGTTTCTCCAATAGTACCTGCTTCTGTTCCGAAAAACATATCTTTCAGCATAGTGACATCACCGGAGTCTTTCAGCATTTTCAAAGGAGTTGCACCTGTCACACCATCATAAGTGAATGTGGTCATTTGGGCACTGAAGGACAGAAATAAAAAGACGCGTCCTGCAAGGGCAGGATTCATGAAATTCTGACCAATACCTCCAAACAATTGTTTTGCAACAACGATTGCAAAAACAGAGCCTATGGCAGTCATCCACAGAGGAAGTTCAGGAGGTACATTTAATGCCAGAAGTAAACCTGTAACTACGGCACTCAAATCATTAATTGTAATTTTTTGTTTAGTAATATATTGAAAAAACCATTCTGCTCCAACAGCAGCTATAATTGCCACAATGATATTTAATGCGGCATGAACTCCAAAATTCCATATACCAAATAAGGTGGCGGGAACAAGTGCAAAAATCACATCCAGCATAATGGATGAGGTTGTTGCCCGGTCTCTTATATGAGGATTGGAAGATACATGATATAATTCACTCATTATGACACCTCCTACTTCTTTTTTCTATCTGCAAGAATATCTTTTCTCATAGATTTAATCGACTGGGTTAGATTACGTTTTGCCGGGCAGATATAAGAACAGCATCCACATTCGCAGCATTCCATACCATTTAGCTTCTGGAAACCTTCTTTATCTCCATGCTCGGCCAAAACTGCAAGGCGGGCAGGCATCACCCTTCCCGGACAGACACTGACACAGCGTCCGCAGTTAATACAATTAGAAGGTTCATTTTTTCTTACCTCATCTTTTGTAAAACAAAGAAGAGCTGATGTCCCTTTTGTTACAGGAATATTCAAATCATACAATGCCATGCCCATCATCGGACCGCCACAAATCAGTTTTTCCGGCTGTGCTTTAAAACCACCGGCCGCTTCAACCAGTTCGGCAAGATTCGTTCCAATTGGTACTTTAAAATTCTGTGGAGCCTGTATGGCATCTCCTGAAATGGTAACAATTCTATGAGTTAAAGGCAATTTATTATCAATTGCATTATAAATCGCAAAAACAGTATCGATATTATTTACCACACATTTTGCATCAGCGGGAAGCATGGAAGAATTGATCATTCTGCCTGTTGTGGCATAAATGAGTGCCCGTTCTCCTCCCTGCGGATACTTTGTATATAAAGTTTTTACGATAATATCAGGATCCCCTTTCAGAGCTTCTTTCATTTTTACGATGGCATCTCTTTTATTATCTTCAATTGCAATGATTCCTTTGGCCTTTTTAAACAAAGAAAGTGCAATTCGTACTCCGCGTATAATCAACTCCGGAGTTTCTATCATTCTGCGGTAATCGGAAGTCAGGTAAGGTTCACATTCCGCTCCGTTGACAATATAATATTCTATTTCATCAGCATTCTTCGGCGATAGCTTGACATGTGCCGGAAAACCTGCACCGCCCATACCAACGATACCAGCTTCTTTAATCAGTTCCAGTTTTTCTTCTCTGGTCATATCTTCACAGAGCCGGTTATCCGTTTTCTCTATGGTTTCATACAACTGATCATTTTCTATAATAACGGACATTATCTTATCACCACTAGCTACCACACGCGGTTCAATGTTCTTCACCGTTCCGGAAACAGATGAATGGACATTTGACGAAATAAATCCGCTTGCTTCACCAATTTTCTGATTTACAAAAACCCTGTCTCCTTTTTTTACAAGAGGGGTGGCAGGTGCACCAATATGCTGTCCCAAAGGGATAACTATTTCACCCTGGGGAATATATTCAGAAATCGGTGATGCTTTAGATATATCTTTTCCATCATTATGAGGATGAATTCCTCCTTTGAATGTAAGAATAGACATTTTTTTCCTCCTTTTCTCTGAAACAGTACATAAATTAATAATAATACATTTCGTCATTTTTCACAATAAAAATTTTTATTTTTTAATTTATTCTATACTTTTTTCTGTTTTCATGGTATATTTCCGATTAGATATATTTAGAATAAAGAGGTATTGAAATGAAAAAAATCATAAAAAGAGTTCCTATATCCTTGAATGAGCAATATTTGAAATATCTCCCTGAGAAAAGTGTTTTTTTTGATATTGAAACAACTGGCTTTACAGCAAAAAAGTCACAGCTATACTTAATCGGAATAGTCTATCCGACGGAACATGACGGAGTTTTTGAATGTCAGCAGTTTTTGAATGATGATAGTGATGAACAGGCAATTTTGCACCAGTTTTTTGAAACTATAAAAAATTTTAAAAATGTCATTCATTTTAACGGAATTGGATTTGATATCCCTTTTATTATGGCAAAATGTGCTTTGTATGGATTGCCCTATAATTTTGATCATCAGGCAAATCATGATTTATATAAAGAATCAGCTTCATTAAAAAATTTTATAAAGCAGGAAAATCTAAAACAGAAAACTATAGAAAAATTTCTTGGTATACACAGAGAAGACCAATATTCCGGAGGCGAGCTGATTAATATTTATTATGATTATCTGAAAGAGAAAAATGAGGAGAAAGAACAGCTTCTTCTTTTGCATAATCTGGAAGATATCTGCGGAATGGTACAGCTTCTTTCACTTCGGTCTTATGCAGATATTTTACAGGGTGCTTTTTCGTTTGATTCTTATAAAATCAATTCCTATCAGAATTATCTTGGACAGAAAAAAAAAGAACTCTTAATCACTTTGCATCTGGAAACCCCTGTTCCGCAAAAAATATCAGGTAATTTTGATTCCTTTTTCTTTATGATGGAACAGACAATCTGTAAATTTAAAATTACAATTTATACCGGAGAACTGAAATTCTTTTATCCGGATTATAAAAATTACTATTATCTTCCGGAAGAAGATATGGCGATTCATAAAAGTGTGGCATTCTATGTAGATAAAGATTTTCGGACCCAGGCTAAAGCCGCAAACTGCTATAGCAGAAAAACCGGTATGTTTCTTCCTGAGTATGCAGATGTCATATGTCCTTATTTTAAAAAAGAATATTCGGACAAAATCATGTATTTTGAAGCAGATGAAAAATTTTTTTCAAGCGAAGAAAACATAAAAAGATATGTTTTACATATACTGAACATGATAGAAAAGAAAAAGTAAATATTACCAGTGTATTTTAAAATCTTCGATACATAATAGTAGTGTAACACAACAAAGTGTTCAAAACAAATAAGGGGGATTTTAAAATGTCAAATTCATCAAACAAGACAAATGTTCCAGAAGCAAAGAGTGCTATGAACAGATTTAAGATGGAAGTTGCTAACGAAATCGGTGTTCCTTTAACTGATGGTTATAACGGAAACTTAACATCTGCACAGAATGGTAGTGTCGGTGGCTATATGGTCAAGAAAATGATCGAAGCCCAGGAAAGACAGATGGCTGGTAAATAGCTAAAAAGCTAAGAGAATGAATAAAGTACCTATGTATCAGCTTACGCGATACATAGGTACTTTCATTTTTTTAGCGTGATAGCATTTGTGATATCGATTTCAAAATGTTGTCGTTGATTTTGATTAACGCCTTAATGAAGCTAACCACTTTTCCCATAATGACTGCATTTCCATTACATGTCTGTACAATTCCGATATTGAGATAAATAAAATTATCTTCCAGACTCATAAACATTTCCGGTGATACATTTCCGCTTTCCATACCTCTGATAATATTCAACTGATTGGATATGCTGAATACTCTTTGAATATCGGTTAAAAGCTGCTCAGAAGAAACCTGAATATCAATATCATCAATTAAATCTTCTGTTATAACGCTTCTCACATATCGTTGAACTTCTTCTTTCCAAACCTGGCTGTCATCTGTTTCTACATGAATTAGCACAGACTGTATCAGACACTTTAAATATGTTTCATGAAGCTTTTCCAAAGGCTTCCCACTCTTCTTGACATAATCCATGTTTTCCAGCTCATTTAAATCAATCAGCGTTGCTCTGATATTGTTTCTAAGGACTTCAGGCTGAAGTGGTATTTCCGGGTCAACACCAAACGCATCACAGATATCTGCCCAGGATTTTCTCATTTCCTTTAATGCCTTTTCCACATCAGCAAAATTGTCCGTTTCTTTAAATCCATTATTATTCATTTTTTTGTAATGCCTTTCTGATTATTCTGCAACTACTTTTTTAAAGGTTTTCTTTCCTTTTTTCAAAATAACTCCAGTTTTTAATTCCTCTGCAGCCAAAGTGAATTTAATGTCTGTTATTTTCTCTCCGTTTGCAGTGACACCACCCTGTTCTACTGCTCTTCTTCCCTCTGAACGTGAATTAACCATTCCGGAAGCAACCAGTGCAGAAATAATATCGATATCACCATTTTCAGAAAGATCTGCAGCAGAAAGCACCGCTTTTGGCATATTCTCATCATTTGAACCACCTGCGAATAATGCTTTTGAAGCTTCTTCTGCTTTCTTTGCCTCTTCTTCCCCATGAACAAGTTTAGTTAATTCAAAAGCAAGAATTTCTTTTGCTTTGTTCAATTCACTGCCTTCCCAATGATCCATCTCATCCACCTGTTCTAAAGGAAGGAACGTAAGCATACGAATACATTTTAGTACATCAGCATCTGCTACATTTCTCCAATATTGATAAAAATCATATGGAGAAGTTTTTTCAGGATCCAGCCATACTGCACCAGACTGGGTCTTTCCCATCTTCTTACCTTCTGAATTTAAAAGAAGTGTAATCGTCATGGCATGGGCATCTTTACCCAATTTTCTTCGGATCAGTTCTGTACCGCCAAGCATATTGCTCCACTGGTCATCACCGCCAAATTGCATGTTACAGCCATATTTTTGGAATAACTGATAGAAATCATAGCTCTGCATAATCATATAATTGAACTCAAGAAAACTCAGACCTTTTTCCATTCTCTGTTTATAACATTCTGCTGTCAGCATTCGGTTTACAGAGAAATGAGGTCCGATATCTCTTAATACTTCTACATAGTTTAAATCCATTAACCAATCAGCATTATTTACAAGTAATGCTTTTCCATCTGAAAAATCGATGAATTTGCTCATCTGCTTTTTGAAACAGTCAACATTGTGCTGAATCGTTTCCTGTGTCATCATCTGCCTCATATCACTTCTTCCAGATGGGTCTCCAATCATAGCTGTACCGCCACCGATTAATGCGATAGGTTTATTTCCGACCATCTGCAATCGTTTCATCAGACAAAGAGCCATGAAGTGTCCTACATGTAAGCTGTCTGCCGTAGGATCAAATCCGATATAGAACACTGCTTTTCCGTTATTTACCATCTCCCGGATTTCCTCTTCGTTTGTAACCTGGGCAATCAATCCTCTTGCCACTAATTCTTCGTAAATATTCATTTCATTTCCTTTCTGTTTGTTATTTTTTAATTATATTAAACAAAACGAACGCCCTTCCAATAAAGAAGAACATTCTTTATTAAAAGGGCGATTTTATTCGCGTTACCACCTTTTTTCACAAACTGCTCACACAGCCTGCCTCACGAAGTACAAAATACTTCTGCAATATAACGGTTGCACCCGTCACAGCCTACTAAATAAACTATTATACGTTCAGTGTGAAGCTCATGGATGTATTCGTGACAGTTTTTTCCGGGCCTCTCACCATCCGGCACCTCTCTGTGGAATACCTCTGTCAGTACTGGTTCCAATCATTGCTTTTTATCTATGGTGTATCTTAACTGTTTTCTCTTATTTTGTCAATTCTTTTTTCGTGCATTTATAAATTTACAAACTTGTCTGCCTCTGATTTTAAGGAATCAGCAATTTCTTTATTACTATCCATCTCACTTGTTACCCTATTCATATCATCTGCAAGCTCGTTTGTATTAGCTGCTGCTGTACTTACAGCTTCTGCACTCTGGTCCATAGCTGTGGCAATACCGCTGATAGATTCTGAAATACTGTTAATCAGTTCTTTAAGATCTGCAGACATATCGTTAAACTGATTTACGACATCGTTGACATGGACGGCATCTTCGTTATACTGTCTTCCAGAAAAAACAAAATTATCATAATCAGGAAGAATTGTTTCATTTATGTATTGAACAATAGAATCAGAGCTTCTGATTAATTCTTTTACCGCTGCAACAACCATATGATTGATATTCTGGATATTATTGGCAGTATCACGGCTGGAATCAGCAAGCTGACGAATTTCATCAGCCACAACGGCAAAACCTCTTCCTGCATCACCAGCTCTGGCAGCTTCGATTGAGGCGTTCAGTGCGAGAAGATTCGTCTGACTGGAAATATTCAAAATCTCATCAGTCAATTCATTCACACGGTCTACACTCTTACTATCCTCAATTGCCTTTTTCAAGGTTGAAATAATATCATTAATAACACTACTGGTAGTCTGTTTGTTTTCTACAGCTTTGTTTTCCAGTTTTTCTGCGCGTCCCTGCATTTCTTCTACATAAGAAAGTAATTTTTCAGATTCAGTTGCAAGATTCTGGGTATTATGATCCACCTCGGCTGTATTTTCATCAATATTTGTAACAGTTGAAGCTACCTCTTGCATCGTGGCAGATAACTCTTCCATAACGGAGGAAATATCGCAGGCATTTGCATTTGCAGTCGATACATTTGATGATACAACACCAACGATTTCCTCCAAATGTCTGGCATGATCAGTAATTCTTTTCATGATGTCCTGTAAGGTTTCCATAAATACATTGATGCCATCACCCAACTGCCCGATCTCGTCTTTTGAATGAACATCGACCCTCTCTGTAAGATCCCCCTGATTATTTTTAATTCCATCAATGATCAGATGAAGTTTTTTAGTCATTTTGCCCATAGGTCTCGTAATGGTTAAAATACATACCGCAACAGAAACTGCCACTAAAACAAGAGTTATAACAAGGTATATAATTCCTACCGTATATGCCTGTTTGAAAACTTTCTCCTGTTCCTGGGTTGCTTTTTCCATCTCTGTTCTGTTCAGAGAAATCATGTCTGTCATACAAGAAGTAATCTGATTTCCCTTCTGGGTCAATGTATTGTTTGCAAGCGCAATGGCCTGATCTGTTCCGTTGTTAGCACTATATTGGAGTGCCATATTAAAATAATTTTTATAGTCATTGTAAGCCTGCAGGAAAGTATTATAAGCCTCTTTATCTTCTTTTCTGCTTAGATTTTTCTCGTAATTTCCGCATAACGTCTCAATATCATTTGATAAGAACGTATATTCATCAGATAAACTTTTTCTTGCATTATCATTTTCTGCAAGAAAATAGGCAAAAAGAACTCTCTGCATTGATTCTACATTTGAGGCAATATCCCCGAGCTGAGAGATACTGGTGGCATAAGTTCCTGAAATTTCTTTGCTGGCATCCATAATCGAATTCATACTGCTAAGATTCGTCACGCAGGATAGTACAACTACTACTGCAAGAATACCGATCAGGCTTAAAACCTTTGTTCTGATGCTTACATTACTAATTAACTTCATATTAAATTACCTCCGATCGTTTTACGAATCTATTATATACCAAATTTTTACAATTTGCAATAGGAGTAAAGATCAGGTTAAAAAAATTGTAAAAAAGAAATGATTGACTTCCTTCTTTGAGCATGTTAAAATCCGAGTCAGATATTAGGGAGTAGTTCGCATTCTAGGAATGTTGTACTTTTCGTCATCACGTTATTCTATAACCGGATGGTACACTGAGACAGGAACGAGACTTTTATCGTACTTTTTGTGCGATAAATGTCTCGTTTTTTGTCGTACAAATAGAATACTATATTTTCAAGGAGGTTCTATATATGGATGGTTATTGGAATAAGACACTTCAGGAATTAAAAGAAGAATTCCACATTTCAGAAAAGGGATTGAGCAGTACACAGGCCGAAGAAATAAGAAAGCAAGCCGGTGAAAATCTTCTTGCAGAAAGTAAAAAGAAGAGTATTTTGGCTGTGTTTATGAGCCAGTTTCGGGATTTGCTGGTAATGATACTGATTGTTGCCGCAATCATATCTATGTTTTCCGACAACCTTGAAAGCACGATTGTTATTTTACTTGTTTTAGTAATGAATGCGATTCTTGGTACTGTCCAGCATGTAAAAGCCCAAAAATCTCTGGATAGTTTAAAACAGCTTTCTTCTCCCTGTGCGAAAGTAATTCGTGATGGAAAAAAGCAGGAAATTTATTCAAAAGATATTGTTCCGGGGGATATTGTCCTGTTAGAAGCTGGTGATCTGATTGTTGCAGATGGGCGTATTCTGCATAATTATTCCTTAAAAGTCAATGAAAGCTCTCTTACAGGAGAATCCACTGATATTGAAAAAACAGATATCGTTCTTGCTGGAGATGTTCCGCTGGCAGACCGTACAAACATGGTATATTCTGGTAGTCTTGTCACTTATGGACGTGCAGAGATTGTAGTTACTGCAACCGGTATGAATACAGAGATTGGCAAAATTGCCGGTTTGATGAATGATGTAAAAGAGAGAAAAACTCCTCTGCAGATTAGCCTTGACAAATTCAGTGAAAAACTGGCAATTTTGATTATGATTATTTCTGCTTTTGTTTTTCTTTTGTGTATTTACAGGAACATGGAGCTTCTGGATTCTCTGATGTTTGCCGTTGCTCTGGCAGTAGCTGCCATTCCGGAAGCTCTCAGTTCAATTGTAACAATTGTTCAGGCCATGGGTACACAGAAAATGGCGAAAGAAAATGCTATTATAAAAGAATTGAAGGCTGTGGAAAGCCTTGGCTGTGTATCTGTAATTTGTTCTGATAAAACAGGAACTCTTACCCAGAACAAAATGACTGTGCAGCAGATTTATACAGACGGAGCTATTCTGGAACCTTCTGAACTCAGTCTTTCTAATCAGCTTCACAGATATTTGCTTTACGATGCAGTGTTATCAAATGATTCCAGCATTGTAAACGGAAAAGGAATTGGAGATCCGACAGAATATGCATTATTGGAAATGTTTCGCAAAATTGATGTATCTGCAAATAAACTAATCGAAAATACAGGTATGCATGAAGATTATATCCGACAGGCACTCCGGCGTCTTGAGGAACTTCCATTTGACTCTGACAGAAAGCTTATGAGTACAAAATACCGTTTGCATGATACACCGACTATTCTGACAAAAGGAGCTGTAGATGTTCTTTTGGATCGATGTGTCAGTATCCGCTATGGCGACCGGATTGTTCCTATGACAGAGGACGAACGCGAAAAAATTCAAAATGTTAACAAGAAATTTTCTCAAAATGGTCTTCGCGTTCTTGCGTTTGCATATAAAGAAGATGATGTACCCCTTTGCCTTGATGAAGAAAAAGATTTTATTTTTCTTGGATTAGTATCCATGGTGGATCCGCCAAGACCTGAAGCTACAGAAGCTGTAAAGGAGGCAAAGCTTGCCGGCATACGTACTGTTATGATAACTGGTGACCACAAAATCACTGCTACTGCTATCGCTAAAGAAATCGGTATTTTTATGGATGGAGATATGGCAGTCACCGGTGCAGAATTAGATAGAATGACAGAAGAAGAACTGGATGAAAAGATAGAGCATATTTCTGTATATGCCCGTGTTTCTCCGGAAAACAAAATAAGAATTGTAGAATCCTGGCAAAGAAAGGGCAAAATCGTATCTATGACCGGTGATGGAGTTAACGATGCACCGGCGTTAAAGAAAGCAGATATTGGTGTAGCTATGGGAATCACCGGGACCGAGGTTGCAAAAGATGCTTCTGCAATGATTTTATCAGATGATAATTTTGCAACAATTATAAAAGCTGTACTAAATGGACGAAATGTATACAGAAATATAAAAAATGCAATACTTTTTTTACTATCAGGAAACATGGCAGCCATTTTATGTGTTGTATTTACCTCTTTGTTGGGGCTGCCTGTTCCGTTTTCCACAGTACATCTTCTGTTCATTAATCTTCTCACAGATTCGCTTCCGGCGATTGCCATTGGAATGGAACCGGCAGATTCTTCTCTGCTAAGTGAGAAGCCCCGGGATCCTTCTGAAGGAATTTTAAACCATAGTTTTCTTAAACGGGTATTTTCACAGGGATTATTGATTGCCATTGCCGTAATGACAGCCTATTATACCGGACTTGATTCCAGCCCTGCACTTGCCTCTACCATGGCTTTTGCAACACTGACTCTTGCAAGATTATTTCACGGATTTAACTGCCGTAGCAAACTGTCTGTTGTAAAGATCGGTATCCGTTCCAACAAATACAGTGTATATGCATTTTTGTGCGGCGTATGTCTTCTTGCACTGGTGTTATGTGTACCATTTCTTCACGGTCTATTTGATGTAGCCGAACTGTCAGCGAAAAGTTTTGGTATCATTGCAGTACTTGCTTTGATTCCTACCATTATTATTCAATTGGGAAAAATAGTAACAGAAAGAGTATGATTTGGGAGGAAATATGAATACTGTCAAAACATTATTAAGGGGTCTTTTTATCGGCTCAACCATGACTGTTCCCGGTGTATCCGGGGGCACCATGGCTGTGGTCATCGGGATTTACGAAGAATTAATTCACAGTTTAAATGGTTTATTAAGCTATCCAAAAAAACACCTGCCATTTCTTATAAAATTTGTGGCAGGTTCTGTTTTAAGCCTTCTTCCATCTGAAGGAATCACACATTTAGTTCCTGATATATTAATAGCAGGAACCGGCTTTATAGCCATGTTCCTGCTGTCAGGTAAAACTGATTCATAATAAAATGCTGTTTAACGGTTACGGATTGCGTCAATCGGTCTCTTAGAAGCGATCTTTTTCACAGGCAGGAAGCTTGCCAGTGCTGCAACCAGCATACTTACGACTAGTAATAAGAGAATTTGACGTGGTCCGAAATTCAGAACAGTAATCAAAACTCCCAGTTCCTTTCGGATAGTACTGTTAATAATCGTTGTTGCAATAAATACTCCCACTGCTGATAACAGGAAATTAATCATAGCAATAACAAAGCTTTCTGAGAAAAAGATTCTGAACACATCACTGCTTCGAGAGCCAATGGCACGTAAAATACCAATTTCCTGTTTCTTGTGTGCGATACTTGTTCCTATGAAATTCGCCAGCATGAGTGATGCAAATAAGGCAAAACCAATACCGATATACAGGAAGATCTTAGATAATGTCTTTAATACGGAATTAATCGCATCTAATTCATAAGTAACTGCATTCTGAAGCTGATATTGTACATCAGAGTCTTCACTATAGCAGAAAGATACCATATCCTGAATTTTTTCTTTTCCCTCAGGCATTGGACACACAGCAAACGTATAATCGCCATTTTCAGTAAGGATACATTTGTTATATAACTGGCTGCCAGTCACAATTGTCTGGTAAGCCGAAACCCCATCTTTATTTTCCCCAACAATACCTACAATTTTATAACCGCTAAATTCATCGTAATCATTATAATCATAGATTGTGATTGTAAAGTTTTCATTTTTAATTTTACTCTGGTCGTTTTTATCAGAGTAGTCAAGACTTCCTGTTTCTGATTCGTAAAATTCCAAAACATCTTCTGAAACAAGGATTTCTTTCTCTCCAAGTTCTGTTTTTTCTCCATCCAGCCAGATAATATTCTGTCCGTTTAAATCAGAAAGCTGACACATATACATAGGATCAATATAGGCATTTTCACTGTAACAGTATAAATATACATCTGCAAGCGGCTTGATATCCGGCTCTTTTTCTTTTATTGCAGTTACATGTCCTTCTCCTACCATGGCAGCATCGGCCAGACTATATTGTGTCGCATAGGAAAACTCATTCATCAGAGCAAAATCAACCAGTTGTTCAGAGGTGGTTGTTCTTTCCTTTTCTTCTGTTAATGATTTGTATCGTTCTAAATCAAAGTTTGTATCAATAACTGCCGTTATAGTGTAAGTTTCATTATTTAATTCCAGAGTTTTTCCGATAATATCTGAAAAATACTGGATTTCCTCATAATTTTCTACTCCGTGAGCATTAAGGGTACCATCTGTATATTTGCCTAGATGAAAGGTTTCATAAACATATTTGCTAATGGCGATTTCGTTTTTACTGCCGTCAGGAAGGTTTCCTGCCACAATTTTGTAACCAAAATCATCCAGATTTTTTTGCGTAATTTCTGCAAATCCATTAAAATCTGTTGCATAGATATTATAATCGCTATCTGTAAATTTTGTTTCCTGATCAATGTTCATATAGAAACTCATTGAATCACCTATAGGTGTATACACACCGGTGAAATCATATCCCATATTTTTTTTCAATTTTTCGATATCCTCGTCTGTCAGATAACGGTTATAACTATCATAATATTCTGAAAGACCATCGTCTACTTTGACTGCTTTTGATACAGAGACGTAATCCACATCACTATCAATCAGAGAATTTGTGCAGGCTTTTATATGGTCGTAAGAACCGAAGGTATCCGCAAGACCAAATAAACCGAAAGAGATGCAGGATAGCAGAATTGTAATGACTAATCTGAATTTCTTATACTTTAATCCACTGACTCCAATCTTAAAAGCACTTTTAAATGGCAGTTTTGATTTTATGAGCTGGAAAGTGCTGCTGTCCTGTTTTTTGATTTTGCTTTCGTCCGTAGGAACAAAATTTCTTTCTGTCTGATTGATGCCTGTCAGTTTCAGACAGAGATTTTGGTCGGTCATTTTTTCGATATATGCGTTTATGGCAATTCGATCCTCTTCTGTCAGATGATATCCGGGTGCCAGAGTAATCATGTCCCCTTTATAATTTATCTTTTCATTTTCATTCATCGAAGGAGCTTCTGATAACTCCATATCGCTGATTACATTTCCGTCAGCCAGTTCAATAATACGGTCTGCATATAATTCTGAAAACTCTCTATCATGGGAAACAATAATGACAAGCTTATCTTTTGAAAGCTTCTTTAACGTATCGAACACCTGACGGCCGGTATTAGAATCTAATGCTCCCGTGGGTTCGTCCGCCATGATAATTTCAGGATTTTTTACCAAAGCTCTGGCAATAGCCACTCTTTGTTTCTGACCTCCTGATAATTCATTTGGTTTTCGGTTCCCATAACCCTCCAAATCGACTTCTTTCAGTATCTCGTTAATTTCTTCATCAGTGGCTTTCTTCCCCTGCAATTCGAGAGCCAGTGCAATATTGGCACCTACCGAAAATTCATCCAGAATATTATATTCCTGAAAGATAAATCCAACGTATGTATTTCGGTAAGAATCAAAATGCTGCTGGTCAAAATCCTTAGAAGATACACCTTTGATAATGATTTCTCCATCATCATATTTGTCTAATCCTCCTAACAGATTTAACATTGTAGACTTACCACTTCCGGATTTTCCTAATAAAAAAACCATTCCTTTATCCGGAAATTTCAAAGAAACTCTGTTTAATGCCGTGACGGCAACACCTTTCTTGGGCTTATAAACCTTATATAACTCTCTTGTCTCTAACATAATAACTCCCTTCAAAAAACTATCTGTACTATTCTTACTAGTACAGTTAGTAGACTATCATAAATAAATTACCATGTCAAGGTATATTTATGATTTTTTCTTAATTTTTCCAAATGCAAATCCAAGGCATAGGTATGCAACTCCAAATAAAATCTGCATTCCAAGTGCACAGAGTGCAATCGAAATCTGTTCTTTACTCCCCTTCCACGTATAAATAATCTGATTCAAATTAATATACCAGTAAGCGGGAAATCCATGGCCAATCATATCTACCATTTCAGGAAGATATTCTCTTGGCACAAATACACCGCAGAGAAAAGAAGATGCTAATCCAAATACATTTGCAATCATATTAATCAGATTTTCACTGAAAACAAAATTCGATACTGCAAAGGCCAAACAAAGGCATGCGGCTGTGTGAACAATCAGATTTCCTGCATAAAGCAGTATTTGTGGCATAGATAATTTTTCAGACATAAAGAGTCCAACCACTAAAAGAACCGCCATAAATATCATGCTATGAAGAAGAGCCGCCAGTGTCAGTTCTATATTTTGTTTCAAATAGGATGTACTGCTGCAAAAGGTTCTCTTGACAATCTCTTTCCGACGAAATGCTTTTATACATGGAGCTATACCCAAAAGTGTCATACACGGCATAATATATGCAATATATTGAAAAAAATAGCAGGAAGCAGGAAGCGTTTCGCCCGTTCCCTCAGACTGATCTTTCAGAGAAACTTCAACTTTTTCATTTAATGTATCAGAGGTAAGCTGATAAGCCTCAGAAATATCCTTTCCAAGATTCAGATATGTTTGAAATGTCCGGAGAAATCCATTGATTTTCATTTCTACAAACATGGAGTATTTGCTGCCCGGTGTTTCATAAGATATCAATCCCTCTTCTGTATCCCCCTCCAATATTTTTTCTTCAAAATCTTCTGGTATGATTAAAATGCATTCAACCTTGTGGGTATACATATCATCTTTCCAGATTTCTTTATCGTCTTCTAATTTTATGATATTTTGTGTTTCATCCAGATACTGATAAAGTGCTTTACTAAATTCTGACTGATCTCTATCAAATACAGCAATATCTACTTTTTCGCTTTTATATGCTTCTGCCGTATTGCTTTTTCCGTTTACCGCCAACAGCATGGCTATTCCCCAGAAAATAAACATGTACATGACAGACATTCCCAGATATTTCAGGGCAATTTTAAAGTAGGTTTTATAGTTGTTCATATGTTTCCCTCCTTATCATCAAGAAACTTCCAATGCACAAAATACATGACATAATGACAAGCAGGAGCAGATTTCTTCCGTATCGCTCAAAAGTATCATAAATGTTCAACGAATACAATGCATCTGAAATCACGGCTGCTGGATTGATACGGTTTAATATAGGACATGTATCTTCTATTTTCCAACGAATATCTCCAATCATCAATCCGCTGAAAAAACAGCAGACCATAGAGACAGTCAGACAAATCCCGGTTTTCGCTCCCTCTGAGATACGAGGGATAGAGCCTATAAAAGTTCCAAGAGACAGACCTATCAGAGAGCCGGCAAAAGCAGTAAGTAATACAAAAGGAAGATTATTCCCAAAATCGATTTGCAATATAAACTGCAGATAAAAGATAAGAAACAGATTTGCAATACACTGAATCATATAACTGCCAATCACATCGCAGATAATCAGTTTCATCCGGTTCACAGGAGCAAGACATTTTCTCATTCCCAAGGGAGATAAATCTGCTTTCATCTGTCTGGAGCAGCTCATTCCAAGAAAACATGCATATAAACAAGCCATAGCTATTAAGGCATAAAAGTATTCCATATAGGGATTCAGTTCTCCGTCACTAATGTTTTTCGAGATAATATAGGATGTTTCGGATTGAACAGCAGAAACAACTTTTAAGATAGCTGCCGGATCTTTGGTATCAATATGTCCAATAATATCCATTGTCTGAACATATTCATCCAAAATAGCCTGTAAGAAGGTAGCATTCATACCATTTTCTGAAACTGTCAGATGAATTTTTTCGTCTTCTGTTATGATTCCTTCTACTTCATTCTTTTCCAGTAATTTTTTTGCTTTTTCTTCATTTGCATAAACTACATTCAGTAATTCTTCATCCTCTAATGCATCTAAAGTATATTTCAATGTACTCTCGTCCGAAACAACAGCTGCCACAGGTACTTTTTCGAATTGGATATCCATATCATATATCTTTGAAAAAGCTGCATTAAAACAGGTGCCTAAAATAATCGGAAAAAATAGCACCCAGAAAATATCGTTTTTTTCTTTGATAATACTTAAAATACGATAATAAATCATATGTAACATAAGCTTTCTCCTCTCTAATCACGCAATTCTTTTCCGGTAATTTCAAGAAACACATCATTTAAAGTAGGCAGCTCGGTATATACTTTTCCGAAAGTAATATTTTCTTTCTTCATAAAATCCAGCAGATTTATCAAATTGTGATTACCACTGGAATAGGAAACTTTCAGACTGCCATCTCTGTAGATTACATCACATACCCTCTCCATCTCTTTGATTTTATCAATTATTTCATCTGGGAGATGATAAACATCGATATTGATGATTTCATTTTTCTTAATCATTTTTTTCAATTCTTCTTTCGTTCCAATGGCCAGATTTTTGCCTTTATCCATAATTGCAATTCTGGTACAGAGCTGTTCTACCTCCTCCATATAATGAGAAGTATAGATGATTGTTGCACCATTTCTATTGAGTTCCCGGATTCCTTCCAGAATTCTGTTTCGGCTTTGAGGATCCACTGCTACTGTCGGCTCATCCATAATAATTAACTTCGGCTTATGAGCAATTCCACAGGCAATATTAAGTCTTCGAAGCAGTCCTCCGGAAAGTTTTTTAGGATAAAATTTCTGAAAATCCTTTAAATCAACAAACTCAATAGTTTCCTCCACTAAGCGTTTTCTTTCTGCCTTATCCGAAATATATAATCCACAAAAATAATCAATATTTTCATATACGGTTAATTCGTCAAAAACAGCTACATTTTGCATTACAACTCCGATCTGACGTTTTAAATCATAACTATCCGGATGCATTTCTTTTCCAAACACTTGTATATTTCCCTTATCATATTGAAGCAGAGACAAAATACAATTAATCGTTGTTGTTTTTCCGGAACCGTTCGGACCTAAAAGTCCAAAGATTTCCCCTTCTTTTATATCCAGATTAAAATGATCTAACGCAATCAGTTCACGATAACGTTTTACTAAATTTTCTACTTTCACAATTGATTGTTCCATATTTTTTCCTCCTTGTCTTTCTTAAAAAGTATTATAATGAATCTGTTTTCTGTTCTGTAGTGAAAGATGTCATTTTATCATGTGACAAATGTCATTTTTTGCATTTTTACAAATTCTAAAATTGAAAATTAGGATATCAGATGATATACTATGCAATATAAAATGATTGTATTGGGAGATAATGGATATGAATGATATTTTGGCACGTTTTTTGCTATGGATGCTCTCTTCCTTTATTCTGATATTTTTTCCGGAATTCGAAAATCCTACCGCATACGTTCTATTTGGTTTTATCTATAGCAGTTTGGGGATTTTTATCAATTATCGATATTTTAATCTTGTATCTGTATCGATTCTTATGGTATTGTCGTTTTTTCTCCCTGGCATTGGAGTTTACATGCCTGTTGCAGCTTATCAGATTCTTTTTCGGAGAATGCTCTTTTCAAAGAGCTGTTTTTTTGAGTGCGTTATTATTTTTTCATCTTTTATATACCAAAATCTTCCTTTTTCATTTGTTACAGTTTTATATTATCCTGTTTTATGTATACTCTCCTGTTTTGTTGCTTCGTCTCTTTACAGGCAGGAGCTGTTAGAGATTACATTAATCCATACCAGAGATGATAATGTAGAAAAGCAGGAATTAATGAAAAACAAATATGAAACTTTAAGGGAACGTCAGGACAATGAGCTTAGAATGGCCGCTTTATATGAAAGAAACCGTATTGCAAGAGAAATCCATGATAATGTTGGACATACGCTCTCCCGTTCCATCCTTCAGTTAGGAGCTCTGATGGCGATACATAAAGAAACAGAATTTGAGATGCAGCTTCGCCCTTTGAAAGAAAGTCTCGACGAAGCCATGAATAATATCAGGACAAGTGTTCATGATTTGCATAAAAACAGTATTGATTTTTCCACATCATTACAGCATCTCACAGATGAAATGACAGATTATCAAGTGATTGTCCATAACGATATAGAAGACGAACTTCCTCAAGATATAGCTTATTGCTTTCTTGCCATATTAAAAGAAGCATTTACAAATATACAGAAACATTCCGATGCCACCGAGGTCATTATTACTGCATCGGATTTATCGAATTATTATCAATTAATCATCGAAGATAATGGTACATCTGTTCATCAGAATCAGGAATTATCTTCCGGAATCGGTTTGAAGAACATGGAAAACAGAATACAGGAACAAAATGGTCTGATTTATTTTTCTTCCCAGAAAGGGTTTCGGATTTTTATTTCAGTTCCAAAAAATAAAGGGGAAAAGTTATGAATGTAATTGTAGTAGATGACGATGGAATTATCGCATTATCATTAAAAACCATATTGGAAGCCAGCAGAAAAATATCTGTTCCTGCACTTGGCAGCAATGGTGAGGAGGCAATCTCTCTATATGAACGGTATATGCCAGATATTTTGCTGATGGATATCCAGATGAAACCAATGGATGGATTGACTGCAGCAGAACACATCCGAAGAAAACATTCAGATGCAAAAATTTTATTTCTCACTACTTTTCAGGATGATGCATACATTATCCATGCATTAGAAGTGGGAGCAAAAGGATATATATTAAAACAGGATTTTGAAGGAATTATTCCTGCCTTGCATGCAGTTGCCTCCGGTCAGTCTGTGTTCGGCAGTGAGATCGTATCGAAACTTCCGGTGATATCAAAAAAAGAAGCTGCTCATTATAAAGAAATGAATATTAGTGATAAAGAAATTGAAATCATTCGTCTTGTGGCAGATGGTTTGAGTAACAAAGAGATTGCTTCCGAGCTTTTTCTCGGGGAAGGAACTGTAAGGAATTATCTGAGTTCTATCCTTGACAAACTGAATTTGCGGGACAGAACTCAATTAGCTGTCTATTATTATAAGCACTTATAAATATTGTCTAAATAATTCGTTTACGGCTATTTCGTACTCTTTTACATTAGTAGCTTTTTTGATTTTTTTATAAATCTTTTCACTTTCAGGGAAATTCTGTATCCAGTAAAACCAAAGTTCTTTCATTTTAAATAAGGTATTTCTGTCCCCCGACATAATATTCCTATATCCCTGAAGTATTTCGTTGTGAAAGGTACAGAAGCGTTCTTTGGAAATGTTTTCTCCTTTTATTACCAAGGCCAGATCCGGATGAGTAATCAGCCCTCTGCCAAGCATTACACCATACAGATCCTCATTTTCTGTAACCAGTGTTTCATAATCTTTTCTGCTGCGAATATCGCCATTATAACAGACCGGATTTTTACTATGTTCTTTTCCATATTTCCATACATCCATATCCGGGTTACCCCGGTACATATCTATCTGGCAACGGGGATGAATGATGATTTCTTCCAGTGGATAACGGTTGAAAATATCCATCAACTTTGGAAATTCTTCGGGAGAATCTTTACCAATTCTTGTTTTAACAGAAATTTTTATATGACATGATTCAAATATGCGGTATAAAAATTGATCCAGTTCCTCCGGTTTTGCAAGGAATCCGGCTCCCTTATATTTTGTTACAACGGTACCAGAAGGACATCCAAGATTTAGATTTACCTCATGATATCCATATTCTTCTAACTGATTTGCAGTATTTATAAATGCATCTGCAGAATTTGTAAGAATTTGCGGTACTACCGGCATTCCTGCATTATGTTCCGGCAAAATATCATTTCGTTCCCTGTTTGTGAAGCATTTATTTCCATTTGGCGATACAAATGGTGCAAAATATTTATCCGGCCCTCCATAATATTTCCAATGAGCCTGACGGAATACATATCCGGTGATTCCCTCCAAAGGTGCAAAATAAAGTTTCATTTTTCTTCTCCCAATCAATCTTATAAATTTAATTTAAATGCATTTGTCATATATTTCTCCAATTTGTTCTCTAACATCTGCATTTCACCTGCTCCCAGTTCGTATTGATGTTCTTCCACATACCGAACTGCCTCTGAGGCACATTGCAGCGTTTCAGCATCCGAATAGATATCACCGATTTTAAAATCCATATCACCACTTTGACGAATTCCGAAGAAATCTCCCGGCCCTCGCAGCTTCAAATCCCAATTGGCGATTTCAAACCCATCATTTGAACGATTTAGAATATCAAGACGTTCTCTGGTTTCCGGCTTATCTGAGCCACTTACAAAAATACAGTAAGACTGTGCCTCACCTCTTCCCACACGTCCCCGAAGCTGATGAAGTGAGGCAAGTCCAAAACGCTCTGCATTTTCTACCATCATGACAGTGGCATTCGGAACATTTACTCCGACTTCAATAACAGTGGTAGATACAAGTACTTGTATTTCATTTAATGCAAATCGTTCCATCAAATCATTTTTTATCGCAGGCCGCATCTTGCCATGCAAATATTCCACCGAAACATCCTCAGGAAGATTTTCTCTTAAAATATCTGTATAACTTACCACATCTACTGCTTCCAGATTTTCATTTTCTTCAATCATTGGACATATGACATAACATTGATGTCCCTTTTTTATTTCGCCTGCCATAAACTTATAGGCATTAGGACGAAATTCCTTTCCAACCACACAGTTTTTAATTGGAAGGCGCCCTTTTGGCAATTCATCAATCACAGATACATCAAGATCTCCGTAAAGAATTATTGCTAATGTTCTCGGAATCGGTGTTGCACTCATTACCATAATATGAGGATGAAATCCTTTTTCGGCAAGTTTTTCCCGCTGCTTCACCCCAAATCTATGCTGTTCGTCTGTAATCACAAACGCAAGTTTTTGATATATCACGGAATCCTGAATAATCGCATGGGTTCCAATCACTATTTTCGACAAACCCAGTTCAATTCTTTCATATGCCTTTCTCTTTTCTTTGGCACTCATAGAACCTGTAAGCAGTTCTACCCGTATGTCGATATGATTTTCTTCAAAAAGCTGGCAGATTCCTTCATAATGCTGTACAGCCAGCACCTCTGTAGGTGCCATTAATACTCCCTGATATCCTGCAAATGCAGTATCGAGCAAACCGATAATGGCTATAATTGTTTTTCCGGAACCTACATCTCCCTGCACCAGACGATTCATTGCTTTTTTTCCACGAAAATCTTTACGCATTTCATCTACAACTTTCTTTTGGGCTCCAGTTAATTCAAAAGGTAACTGTTTTAAAAACAGATCAGTCTGAGGCGAAGGATCGATTGGATACTGATTTGTAATCACTTCACTTTCCTCTTTAAATCGGCGCAAAGCCATGATAAACAGAAAGAATTCCTGAAAAGCAAGCCGTTTCCTTGCACTTTCCATTTCTTCATAATCAGCAGGAAAATGTATCTTTTCTACTGCATCCCTATATGACATCAGATGGTATTGTTCCTTTATCTCTGCAGGTAAAAATTCGTATGCAGAAAAATCATGTTCCAGCACCTGGCGAACAGATTTTGTCACAGTTTTATTCGATAAACCTTCTGTGAGACGATAAATCGGCGACAAATATCCCTGTTTTTTTTGATACTCATCCGGCGAGAAAATCTCCGGCTGTTCCAGAACAATTTCCCCCTGATTTTTATCTCTCCCCCGGAAATTATTCTTTGTAATTCTTCCCCGGAAAACAAAATGCATTCCTATTCTGAATTTTCCTTTTAAAAACGGCATGTTATACCATTTTACAGTGATATTCTCCCCGTTTTCGTCCGTGACATTTAAAATCAGAATGGAAAGTTTACGCACCTGACGAACCACCGGTGATGAGATAACCATACATCTGAATGCTGCGACACTTTGATTATCTAAGTCCCGGATCGTAGTCGGTGCTTCATACATATCATAATTTCTTGGATAAAACTCCAACAATTCCTCAGTCGTATATACTCCAAGCTTATGAAATAATTTTTCTGTTTTTTCTCCAATTCCTTTTACATCGATAATCTGCATTCTTCTGCTCCTAACATCATCCTATAAAGGAAGAAAGATGGCACAGTACCAGACTGCACCATCTTTGTTCTATTCTACTGATACGATATAGTAATAAACAGGCTGACCACCATAATTAACTTCGCATTCAATGCCAGCATGCTTTTCTGAAACTTCCCGGGCAATTTCCTGTGCTTCTTCTTCCGTGATGCCTTCTCCGTAATAAATACTGATCAATTCACTATTTTCATCAGCCAAAACATCTATCATTTCCAAAGTAGTATCTTTGACATTCTGACCAACAGCGACAATTCCTTCATCGCCGATACCCATAATATCGTTTTCTTTAATTACTTTTCCGTCTATCTGGGTATCTCTGACAGCATATGTCACTTCACCGGTCTTCACACGTTTCATTTCATCAGTCATCGTCTTAGCATTTGCTTCAGCATCCTGACCTTCAATAAAATTAATCATGGCTGTAATTCCCTGAGGAATTGTCTTTGAAGGAATCACTACTACATTTTTATCTTCCACCAAAGATACCGCCTGATTGGCCGCCAGAATAATATTTTTATTATTTGGAAATACATATACTGTCTCGGCATTTACTGCATCAATTGCCTTCAATATGTCCTCGGTACTTGGATTCATGGTCTGACCGCCCTGAATCAGATAATCAGCACCTAGTCCCTCAAATATTTCGTTGATACCATCTCCAATAGATACAGCAATAAATCCATATGGTTTTGCGTCTTTTTTCTGTTCCTGTGCAATTTTTTGTGCATCCTTAATCAGTCTTTCGTGATGCTCCTCACGCATATTGTCAATTTTCATTTTTGTTAAAGAACCATAAGTCAGCGCTTTTTGAATTGCAAGCCCCGGATCGTTGGTGTGTACATGAACTTTGACAATATCTTCGTCTGACACAACAACTAACGAATCTCCGATAGATTCGAGATAAGACTTGAATTCCTGCTCTGTCTTTTCTGTATATTCTTTTTCCAACATGATAATAAATTCTGTACAGTAACCGAATTTAATATCTGCTGCATTTAATGTTTCTGACATTGCAGAAGATATGTTCTGGGAAGATGTTGTTGTTTCTTCTATATCAAAATCCACATTCTTTCCAAGGAATGCATCAAACGCACCTTTTAAGACCTGCATCAATCCCTGACCGCCTGAATCAACTACTCCGGCTTGCTTTAGTATTGGAAGCATTTCAGGTGTCTGGCTTAAAACATAATCACCGTATTCAATAGCACCTCTGATGATTGTTTCCAGATCATCCGTTCTTTTTGCCAGCTCTGTCGTTTTATCTGCAACACCTTTGGCAACTGTAAGAATCGTTCCTTCCTTTGGCTTCATGACTGCTTTATAAGCAGTCTCAACTGCACGTTCAAATGAATTTGCCAAAACGATGTGATCAATTTTTTCTGCATTTTTAATCTCTTTTGTAAATCCACGAAACAGCTGTGATAAAATAACACCGGAATTTCCTCTTGCGCCTCGAAGGGAACCTGTAGATATGGCTTTACTTAAGCTTGCCAAATCAGGATTTTCAATAGCTGCAACTTCCTTTGCTGCCGACATGATTGTTAATGTCATATTTGTTCCTGTATCACCATCCGGGACAGGAAATACATTTAACTCATTAATCCATTCCTTCTTTGCTTCCAGATTTTTCGCACCTGCTAAAAACATTTTCTGTACAAGTACAGCATCTAACGTATTACCCACAATTGGTTCCTCCTAATTACTTTCTTAGTCAATGATCCGTACGCCTTCTACGAACACATTTATCTTTTTCACTTTCAATCCCGTAAATTTTTCTACCTCGTACTGTACACTTGACACAAGATTATCTGATACAGTAAAAATCGAAACCCCATAGGCCACGATTACATGAAAATCTAATATTACTTCATTTTCGTCGTCTATTTCCACATTAATGCCCTTTGTGAGACTATCTTTTTTTAACAGCTTTACAATTCCATCCTTCATACTGATGGCAGCCATACCTACAATGCCAAAGCATCCCACTGCAACTGCTCCTGCATATTTTGCAATAACGCCCTCATCTATTGTAACATTACCATTGACAGTATTGATTGTTCCTTTCATGGCATATCCTCCTTAACTATAAAATGATTATTGATAATGAATCAAATATTTCATATATTATATCATAAGATACCACAAATGAAAAGTTTTTTATATGTTTTAAATATTTTTATCAAAAAAGCTTGCAAAAAGTATGAAATTCTGATAGAATACTTCTTGTTGTGGTCGAATGACCAGTTACTCGATATCAAGGAGGTGTTAGTCATGGCAAAATGTGCAATTTGTAGTAAAGCTGCTCACTTTGGAAATAATGTGAGTCATTCTCATAGAAGATCAAACAGAATCTGGAAGTCAAACGTAAAGTCAGTTAAGGTTAATGTTAACGGAAATGCTCAGAAGATGAACGTTTGTACAAGATGTTTAAGATCAGGTTTTGTTGAGAGAGCTTAATTATTTTATATAAAAGATAAGAGACATCAAAAGATGTCTCTATTTTTTGCCCTGAGAAAATTTTCTCAGGGCAACTGTTTTTAAATCTTAAATTTTCCAACAACTTCATTTAATTGTTCTGATATTCTATTTGTATCTTCTGACATATCAGAAATTTCTTCTGCATTCACTGTAACTTCTTCTACTGCTGTTGTGATTCTGTTACTAATATCCGCAGTATTCTGAGAGGCCTCTGCAATACTCTGTATTGCATCTGATACTTCTGTCATGATTGTACGGATACTATTAGACATATCAGCAATATTTTTGGAGATGCCGGCTATGCTTTCAGCGTCATTTCCATATTGCTTCGCTACATCCATAAACTTGTCGTAATCAGGAGTTACTGTATCTTTCACAAAATAAAGAATACCGTTTGCTGCATGATTTAAATCATCAAACGCTTTCTGCACATCTATAATCGTATTCTGGATTCGTTCAACTGCTTTCGTAGTATCACCTGCCAGTTTTCCGATTTCACTTGCTACCACTGCAAATCCTTTTCCCTGTTCACCAGCTCTGGCTGCTTCTATGGAAGCATTCAGTGATAATAAATCAATCTGGTCTGCAATATTTGAGATTACAGAAGCCAGCTCACCGATATTTTCTACCACTTTTGCATTTTCCATGGTAATATGGAGCTTCTGCTCAAACTGGCGTGAAAGTTCTGTAGCAGAATCATAGGCTTTCTGACTGTCATTTCCGACAATCTCTGCCCTGCTCTTGATTTCATCAACCATCTGCATACTCATATCTGTTTCGGAAGTCAATAGATTTACATTTGATAAAACTTCTTCCGTAGAAGCATTTACTTGTTGCGTTGCAGCTCCTGCAGTCATCATAGACTCATTTACATCATTCATTTTTTCCAAAATAAGCCGGAACTGTTCAGAAAGCTCCTGAGCTGCATCCTGAAGGCGTCTGCTGGAATCTTCGATTTCGGTGGAACGTTCTGTAATACCATTAATAATTTCTTTATTACTATGATACATGGTGTTCAAAGATTCACTCATCATTCCCAATTCATCATAAGATTTTATAGTTAATGGTTCTGCAGTAAAATCACCCGAAGCCAGAATACCGGAAAATCTTCTGACACTGTTTAATCTTCTTACAATTGTACTCACACCGAATATTACAAAAACTGCTGTGACTGCAACTGCTATGATACATACGATAATCAGAAAGAATGCCATCTGTTTAATCGGAGCCACTAATTCGGATTCAGGAATCGTAATCATTACTTTCCATCCATTTGCATCCAAAGTGCTGTAATAAATATTATATGTTTTTCCTGAATCTGTATATTGCTCATGACCAGAATCATTAGAGAGAACTTTTTCGCCAGCTTTGGCTAAAGACTTATTTTCTTCCTGGGTAATTCTCAACATCTTTGCAATACTCTTTTCAGAAGCACCTGCCATATATCTTCCTTCCTCAGAAAGAAGTGTAGCTTTTCCTTTTTCACCTACTTTTATGCCATCTATAAATGCTTTAATATCATCCAAAAGCATATCTACCGTTACACATCCGATAAAATTATCTTCACTGTCATGAACCGGTACAACGCATGACATTTTTAATTTATGAGCCGTTAAATCATAATAAGGCTCAGTCAAAACCGGACCTGTAGCTTCCTTTGCCAAAAGATAATAACTTTGATTTACATAAGGGTTATCTTCTGTGCAGTAACTGGTGTTTATTTTTGTGACAGAAAAATCTTTTTTTGCATATGGACCAACATACTGTATTTCCTCGCCAAAAACATATGGCTCAAACCAAATTCCGCTACCTATCAATTCATCATTTTCAGATACGATTTTAATCAGCATATTTTCATACGCAGAAACTTCTGTAGCCGGAAAAGTCGACTCTACACCGCTTGCCAGTGTAGTTGCTATATCAGTCAGTTTGTTAAAATAATTTGTCACTTTGCTTTCCTGCACATTCAATTCTGCTGTCATTCGCTCAGAAATCTGATCATTAATGATGCCATTTCCGGAATTTACGCTGATGAAAGTAAGAAGAATCATAGCTATAATAATGATAGGTAAAATCATTCCTAACATTTTAGAACCTATCTTTGCTTTTTTTATCTTCTTTTCTGATGGCTTTTCCTCTCCTGCCGCTTCCTCTCCTGCCGCTTCCTCTTGATCTGCTATGAACTTATCATTGATTTCATCTGCATCTTCAGATTCATCATCAACCTCGTCATCATATTCATCTATCATATCATCTGAATCTTCATAGAGATCTTCTTCAGAGATCCCATCTTCAGTCCCGCCATTTTCGCCGTAAATATCATCCTCAGTTTCACTATTTTCCTGATAGAGGTCATCTTCTGCTTCATCATTTTCCTGATAGAGATCATCTTCTGCTTCACCACTTTCCTGGTAGAGGTCATTTTCATAAATTTCATTCTCATCATAGTCAGGATCTACGAAAGAATCCGGCTCTTCTATGTTTTCTTCAAAGTTTTGGCTGTCCTCTAACGTTGCTGTATCAAGTTTTTTCTTTCGCAATTTCATAAACTTCTCCTTTCTATATGCAATTTTGTATTTACATGTTCTCACGCATCTTTATTACTTTTGCAAAATCCATATTTAAGCTTGCGGTTCCAAGTAATCCGCCATCTATATTTTCTATGGCAAATATGGTTTCTGCATTTCCCGGATTTACACTTCCACCGTACAATATCGTAACATTATCTGCGACTTCTTCACCATATATGCTTGCTATACTTCGACGTATTTCTGTACATCCTTCTTCTGCCTGTTCTTTTGTCGCTCCGATTCCTGTTCCAATGGCCCAAATCGGTTCATAAGAAAAAATACATTTCGTGACATCTTCCTTTGTTACACCCTGAAGCATTTCCATGACCTGTCGATGAATGTATTGTTTTGCAAGACCATCACCTCTGATTTCTAATGATTCACCGCAACAAGCCATAGGAACCATATCATATTCCAATGCCTTCAATATTTTTTTATTGGCAATTCCGTTTGTCTCGCCAAAATATTTTCTGCGTTCTGAATGTCCGATAATAACATGTGTAATGCCTATCTCTTTCAGCATAATCGGAGAAATCTCCCCTGTATAGGCCCCCTTGTCCTCATAGAACATATCTTCGGCACCCACTTTGATTCGAGAACCTGAAACACTGTCAAGAACAGTCTGAATCGTTACAAATGGAGCACAGATAATAATATCTACATTTGAATCTTTCACCTGGGGAATCAATTGATCTAAAAAGCTCTTTGCTTCCTTCGGTGTCATATTCATCTTCCAGTTAGCGGCTACTGTTTTTTTTCTCATTAACTTTCTCCTCCAAGTTCCAGTGCGTACATATTTACAATTTTTACGAACTATTTGTTAGATATATTGTACAACAAAATCAAATTACAGTCAAAACATTTTTGTAAAAATGTCTAATCTGTATTTACAATCGAATTACTTTTTCAGCATTCAGAAGTGTCAGTTCATTTTCCTGATGGGTAGTAAACAAAATAAACCTGTTTTTTCGATTAACCAGTATGTAATCTGCAGTTTTGCGTTTTGTCTCATCATCCAATCCGGTGAAGGGTTCATCCATAAGAATAATCTGTGCATCGCTGAGCAAAGCAGATACAATAGAAACTCTTCGCCGCATGCCTCCACTTAATTTTTTTACAGGAATTGAAAGTGCTTCTTCCGGAAGAAGTTTTCTCAATTCCTCCCTTACTTTCTTTTTTCCGGACCAAAACATGCAATTATAAACTGCATCAGCATTTTCATAAAATATATCTTGTTGAAAAACATATGCCACTTTTAGATAATTCGACTCCCCTATTCGTATCTTTCCTGCATCATAAGAAGTAACACCCGCAATCATATTTAATAAAGTTGTTTTTCCTTTTCCAGAAGCACCGGTCATCCCTGTTATGGTATGATTTTCCATTTCAAGCGTAAAGTTTGAAAAAATTCGATGTTCGCCATAAGACTTATCAAGGCTACAAAGTCGTATCTTCAAAAACTCTTCGTCCTTTTTTTTCTTTTGTTCTTTAAAATACAGTGGTCTTGTTCTTTTTTCCATGATAGTAAGCATTCCAATCCACAAATATTCCGTTATGGTACTGAGTAAAATAATGACTATAGTCCATGAAAAGATTGACTGGGTATCCAGTGTTATTTTTGCCATATATAATTTTTCACCGAGGGAATTAACAGGATTTCCGATCAATTCCGCTGCTACACCTGATTTCCAGGCCATTCCGACAGTTACCCGGGATGCATTGATAAGATACGGAAATATTGCGGGACGATAAATATAAAACCATCGGTTCAATTTCGAAATATCTGATATATCAGCCAACTGTACCATAGTTTCATTTCTTGATTTCAAACCGGACAATGTACTTTCATAAATCCCCGGCAGAACAACAAAGAAACTAATCCATACAGAAAGTGACTCAGAGCCTGTCCAAATCAGCAGAATTACTACAAAAGAGGCTACAGGAATTGATTTTATCACAGATATAACCGGCTCAATCATTATTTTAACTATTTTTTGCATATAAGACAGAATACCAGCAAAAAAACCAATCAGAAATGCCAGTAAAAAGCCAAGGCCAATCCGTTTCATAGAACAGAAAATACATATCCAGAACTCTCTGTTTTTTATATCACTCCATAATTGCCTGCCTACATCGAAAGGAGATGCAAGCAATATGTCATTATCTATTCTCCAATATACAATCTGCCATATTGCTATTAAAAGCAATATGGCAAATCCTGTTTTCATAACTTTATTTCTATGGCACATAATAAAAATCTTCCTTCGGTAATGCTCCGCCTACAGATTCCGGATTAAACTGATACAAAACATCCAGATAACCTGATAATGCAGTTTGCATTTGTGCACCATCCAGACATGTAATACTGCATAACGGAAGTGCCTGCTCTGCGATTTCTTTATTGTCCAGAATTCCATATGAAACCACAAGTTCTGCGGCCTCGCTTGTATTTTTATTTACAAAATCGGCAGACTCTTTATGATCACTGATAAATGCTTCGACGATTTCTTTATGCTCCTCCAGAAATTCATTGCGCACTACAGTGACACCAGTCACAAGCATGCCACCTTCATCTCCCTGCACAGCATTCCATTCATCATTCAGATTAATCATATTGATAAGCGCTTGATTTTTTGTTTTTGCGGAAGTGGCAAATGGCTGTGGAAGTAACCCTATGGCATCAGGATTTTCCGCCAGGACTGCAGCCACTTCAGCAGATTCTGATTTGTATTCCAATGTCAGATCTCCTAACGATAAACCATTTTCCTGTAACAGATACTGTAAAACATAATCAGGTGTTGTTCCTTTTCCTGTCAGATAAACGGTTTTACCTTTCAAATCTGCCACAGAGCTGACACTCTCATCAGCAGTCAGGAGATAAAGGACTCCCAGCGTATTTACATCTATTACTGTCACGTTTCCCTCAGTTTTCTGATAAAGGGTTGCGGCCACATTTGCAGGAAGAAGAGCAATATCCAGTTCTCCCTTGACCATAGATGTAAGAAGCACAGAAGCATCTGTCTCCATAGTAAAAGAATAATTCTTATCAAGATTCATTAATTCTACCAGTCCCATTGAAGTTGGCCCTTTCAGTGAGCCGATTCTGACTTCCACAGTAGTCTCCTGCTGGCCTGTGGTCTGTTTTTGTGTCACAATATTTTTTCCAGTTGTTGTCTCATTTTTAATGCAGCCTGATAGCATGACAAAAACCAGCATAACACAGAGCATAATATTTCTCTTTCTTTTTATAATTTTCATTTCAATCACCACTTTCTATTTATCCAATTACCTGTTTTGCAATTTCAACTGTTTCTCTTGCATCTTTAGCATAAAAATCAGCACCGATTTCCTCAGCATATTCCGGAGTCAGCACAGCTCCCCCCACAACCACTTTTGCTGTTACATGGTTTTCTTTTAACAATTCAATTGTCTTTTCCATAGATACCAGAGTTGTTGTCATCAGTGCTGATAAGCCCACCAGTTCTGCATGGTACTCAATAGCCGCATCCACGACCTTTTGATAATCTACATCTTTTCCCAGATCTATGACGCGATATCCATAATTTTCCAAAAGAACCTTTACAATATTCTTTCCAATATCATGAATATCCCCTTTCACCGTTGCAAGTACAATATTTCCCTTAGACTCAGGTGTTCCGTTTTCCTTCCGCATCTTATCTTTTATCACTTCAAAGCATGAAGTTGCTACACCTGCTGACAATATAAGTTGAGGAAGGAATATTGTTCCCTTTTCAAATCCGGCACCTACTTTATCAAGCGCAGGAATCAATATTTCATTGATTACCTCCATGGAATCCATACCTTCTTCATAAATCAGTTTGGATGTGTACTGGCTTCCTTCATGCTTCAATCCATTTTCCAGTGCAGCCGTTAAAAGATCTGCTGTAGTATTGTTTTTTTGATTTCCTTCACTTTCTTTTACAGCCGGTTTTGGAGCAACATTAGAATATCTGGAGACAAAGTCTCTCGAATCTCTATCATATCCGGCCAGAAGTTTAAATGCTTTAAAAGCTCCCATCATAGAAGAAACATTTGGATTCATAATCGGAAGTGTCAGACCATTTTCCAGCGCCATAGTCAAAAATGTATGGTTGATTACTTCTCTATTCGGAAGTCCGAAGGAAATATTTGATACACCAAGAACTGTTTTTAATCCTAACTCCTGTGTCACACGCTTTACCGCTTTCAGTGTTTCTTTCACACCTTCCTGCTCTGCACTGGCAGTCAGTGTCAGACAATCAATAATAATATCTTCCTTTGGAATACCATATTCCAATGCACGATTCATGATTCTTTCAGCGATGGAAAATCTTCCCTCTGCTGTCTTTGGAATCCCATTCTCATCTAATGTTAATCCAATTACACAAGCCCCATATTTTTTTGCCAGAGGAAGTATGGTTATTAAAGATTTTTCCTCACCATTTACAGAGTTTAAAATCGGTTTTCCATTATAAACCCGCAATGCCTCTTCGATTACTTCCGGAATAGTAGAATCTATCTGAAGCGGGACATCTGTAATTCCCTGCAGTTCCTTTATGACCTCTATCATCATTGATTTTTCATCGATTCCCGGCAAGCCCACATTGACGTCGAGAATTTCTGCACCGGCATCCGTCTGCTCCACAGCCTGACTCAAAATATAGTCAATATCTTTATTAAGCAATGCTTCTTTAAACCTTTTCTTTCCGGTAGGATTAATTCGTTCACCAATCACTCTTGGCTCGTTTAATTCTATCACATGAGTAGCGGAGCAGACTGCTGATTTTGATACTCTTTTCTTTTCAGCAGGAAATTCCGTTGTCTTAAGTGCATCAAAAAGTGCTTTGATAAAAGATTCATCTGTTCCACAACATCCACCAAAATATTTCACTCCTAGTTTAGCCGATTTTACCGTTTCCTGTGCAAATTCTTCCGCTGTAATATGATATTCATTTGTGACCGGATCCGGAAGTCCTGCATTGGCCTTTAAGACTAACGGCAGGTTTGTCCATTCTGCCATTTCTTTCACTACCTCATATAATTCCACCGGTCCTAAAGAACAGTTTACGCCGATGGCCTCTACTCCCAGACCTTCCATTGTTTTTGCCATTGCTGCCACAGACACTCCTGTAAATGTTCTCTTATTCTCCTCGAAAGTCATAGTACAGATAACAGGAAGCTTTGTATTTTCTTTTGCAGCCAGAACTGCAGCTTTTAATTCCAGTAAATCTGTCTGTGTCTCAAAAACAACAAGATCAGCTCCGGCATTTTCACCAGCCACCAGCATTTCTTTATAATACTCATAAGCATCCTGAAAGGATAAGGTTCCTGTTGGCTCCAGTAATTGTCCAATCGTTCCGATATCCAGTGCCACCAGTGTATCAGTATTTTTACATGCGTTCTTCGCAATTTTTACACCAGCCGATACAATTTCAGACACTGAATAAGAAGAATGAGACAATTTATATCGGTTTGCGCCAAATGTATTCGTATAGATAATGTCAGAACCTGCCTGAATATATAACTTATGTATCTCCTCAATAATTTCAGGAGAAGTCATATTTAATTCCTCCGGTATTCCACCAAGCTTTAATCCCCGTTTCTGAAGCATTGTTCCCATAGCTCCGTCCAGAAGTATATATTTTCTATCCTCTACTAGTGTTTTAAAATCCACAATGTTCACCTCTTAATCTGAATTTGCATCTTTCTCTCATAGAACAGGAGCTGCAACCCCGCCTGCCTGATTTTATTTCTTCTTTACTGATTCCTATAATATTGGCCACTGACTTTCGCGGAAACATAATCAGACTTTCATTAATATTTACACCGATTGTTTTCCCCGCATCCAAAATCTTCAATGCCATCACTTCGTCCGCAAGTGGCAAATCTCCATATCCAAATCCAAATCTCCATGTAAAATATGCTTGTCCATGCTGTTTCACATATTTTTCACGAATCATCATCTCAGCTTTCTCACCGGCCTGTTCAATAGCTGTAACTGCCATGGCATCCATGACAACAGCTTTGGCCATATCAGAAATCTCAGCCCTTCGGATGATTCTGTCTACAGGTTCAGACAGTGTAACACAAAGCAATATGGCCTTGTCGCATCCTTCCAAATGTTTGCGGATAGATTCTCCGTTTAAAATCATATCTGTCTGGGCCAGCCTGATTTCGCCATTGTCCCTCTGTATATCAAATATTTTATAAACAAATCGAGGGACTGCACTGAAACGTATTTCAGATTCACACTCCCTCATCAATGCCAACACAGTTTCGTCGGGAGTACTTGTGCCATACCCCATGTATCTGGCACATTCAGCATAATTCAATTCTGTAAGTACAATTCTGTCCATAGCCGTATTCCCTTACCTTTTGCAAAACATATTAAATCCTATCAGCATCATACTGATAATAAGACATATCACTATAAAATTACAGTCCAGAGACATCCCGATAACCATGCCCACGGCCATCCAGAAAAGAATAAATCCACATATTTTATGCACTCAAAATACCATCCGTACCTTTTTCTATAATATATGCGGATTTTTCCGAAAATACCCTAAACCGGGGTTAGTTCTCCTTCTGACCTTTTGACGCAGCATCGATGATTTCTTCGTCTGTCATTTCAGAAGATTTGCTCTTACTATTTTCACTATTGGTCTTAAATCGATCTACAAGCTCAGGAATCATGTCTACAATTTTTGTAACTGTATCCTGATTTTTAATGTTCACTAATCTACTGGTTCCATTATGAATGACTAATACTGCACTTGGAGACATTTTAACACCAACACCACCCTGTGAAGTATCCTTTGCATTATCCTTTCTTGAGCCTGCTCCCATGCCGAATGAAACATCGACTAATGGTAAAATAATGGTATCATCAATATTTACAGCTTCACCTACTACTGTTTTTGTGGTGAGCAGATTAGACATTCCTTTAAAAAGTGACTGTACTGTTCCATCAAAATTATTGTTTTCTGCCATAATATCCTCCTACTTTAACAGACTGATAAATTCCTTCAGCTTCTTAATTCTATATAAATATATAGCATAATATATTACATTTAACAATCTTATTCTTCCTTTTAATTTAAAATTTCCTTCCAGAACTTTATTTTCGAAATCAGGAACTAACTCAAGATGTTTCCCATAAACACCATACAAAGTTGTCAGCACTGCATATACTTTTCCGGTTTCATCCGGATATTCCAATCCAAATTTGATATATGCTTCCAGACGATAAGGCATAATATGATGTAGTGCCTTTTTGACGATTTTTATGGTTTTTTCTTTTGCTTCTACAGACTCCTGTTCACAGAAAAAATCAAGAATCTGATTCTTTTTTGCATTCAGTTGTTTTAATCCCTTTATTTTTTCCTGAATAAGATTGATTATTTTCGTAACTCTATGATATATTTTTTCATATATTTTATAAAATATACTTTCATCCTGTTCGATTTTTTCTTCAATTTTTTCTTCAATTTTTGTTTCAACTTTTGTTTCAACTCTCCGTTCAGTTTTCTGTTTGTTTTCCTGTTCGGTTTGCTGGATGTTTCTCTTCTTTTTCTTTTTTCTTCTTCCAGGCTTAAATCCCAAAATCCTAAAATCCGTATGCAAGCCTTTTTCATCCAGTGTAATTGGCACATAGAGCAGAGAACAAAGCCACGTGACTTTTCCGGTAATGAAATATTCGTTTTCTAATTTTCCTCGAAAAGAATATCTGACAGGCACAAAAAGAAGAACGCACAAAATTAAAATTATCAGCAGTAGCGCCGATAGCAGAATTATGCCCAATATTTTTAATATCGTCAATAAAATCCCTAACATATTTCTTCCTTTATCAAAACTTTAAATAGTTTCTCAAATCAATATTTCCCACCGTTTTCAAGCACTCATTCACAATATCCTGTACCATTTCACAAGCTTCACTATGATCCGCTGCTATTCCTACAACCTTTAACGTACTCTTCTGATAGAGAGGCTGTCTTAAGATATATGCAGGATAAATTTCAAGAATTCCGTCTTCTGTTAATGGAAGAAGAATAACATGTACAAACGGAACAAATTCGTTTTTTATTAATTTGGTCTTTATCATTTCTGATTTATCTGCAATCTTTTTTCCGACATACAGATGCTCATAAAATTCCATGCCATTCTCTCCTCCATAACATATCTACTGTTCTTCATTTATCATAGACAAAAATATTTCTGTGACAGCAGCCTTTTCGGCCTTGTCCCTGCAACCTGTTAATGCAGCATAAATATAATTCTTTATTTCTTCTACATTATTAAAAAACACAGGTAATTCAGCCAACACATGAGCCATCACCGCACGATTAATATTTTTGTTATGAGATTTAAAAAAATCTGTCAGCTCCTGTTCCAAAACAGTTTCCTCTTCAGTGATATACTGCATATCCGCCATCTCATGAAGTTCGTCCTCATCTTCGAATCCGGCAAAAACGCTGCCGGAAACCAGCTTATCGATTTTCGAGAACAAGATAGCGATATCGCTGTCTTTCTGGCAGATTGTCTCTGTCAGATAACTATATTTTTGAAATATCTCAGAATATTTTTCCTGTTTTCCCTCAAGAAAAAGGAATCCATCTTCAATCTCTTCACAGATCTCTTCATAGGAAGTGCCATCAAACAACTGATTTTCCTTTTCCACAAGACGGGCACAGTTCTCTATAACTTTTGTGTCCTGAATGGATGAAACATGATTCTTTTCATACCCCTTAAGGAGATTTGGCACTTTATTGATCAGATATGCTTTTGAACTGATGAGAATCACATAAATATCATTGATATTTTCTGCCAGCATCATATAGTAATCTACAGCATTCTGAATATATTCAACGGCATAGTTTAACTTTGCCCTAAGCTGATTATAACCCTCTTCTTCTAATTTTGCAAAGTCTGTATTAGAAAATTCCCGATAAATTTCATTTAGATCATCCGAAATTTTAAATGCCTCATCTGAAATATCCAATGTAGATACAGTTCTAAGCATATAAAGGAAGTCATTGACACTGCCCTTTTCACTATCTTTATATACTTTCATGCCCTCTTTCAGTAATTCAAAAAATCGGCTCTTTGTCATACGAATCGGCAACTGACGAACTGTCTCACTGATTTTTCCGTTCATCACAACATGATCTTTATCACTCAAAATATATTTCAGTATATCTCTTGTAAGCTCTTCATCTGACTGATGTAAAAACTCTTCTCCGTCTTTATACTGATATTCCACTCTGTTCAGACAGTATTCATAGATATTAAAAATATCAATCCATGCAGTTAATCCATTCATCATCTGAATAACGTCATTTCTTAAAACTTCTGTTTCTTTTACTGCACAATCTAACTCTGACTCATCTTCAGATGAAAGCTTCTTTACAATCGCATTTAATTTTTTTGTATCATTGACCAGTCTTTCATCTGTTATCTTTGTTTCACCTGCCATCTCATAATAAGTGAAATAGTTTAAAGATAGCTTAACATATGAATATTTGTGATAAATATCCATCAGGGCTGCGATAAATTGAGGAATATTCTCTTCCGGATTTCTTCCGTTTACAATTTCTTTCTCCAAATACCTCATATAATTTTACTCCACATCCTTAAAGATATCACAAAAATCAAAAGTAGCCAGATAATCTTTCACAGTTTCTGCTCTTCGGATCATCTGAACAGAACCATCTTCTTTCAGCAGTAATTCAGCTGATTTTAATTTTCCATTATAATTATATCCCATAGCAAAACCATGTGCACCTGCATCATGTATATAAAGATAATCGCCCATATCAATTTTTGGAAGCATCCTGTCAATGGCAAACTTATCATTGTTTTCACACAGAGAACCGGTTACATCATATTTATGATCACAAGGCTCATTTTCTTTTCCAAGGACGGTAATATGATGGTAAGCACCATACATAGCCGGTCTCATCAGATTTGCTGCACAGGCATCACATCCGATATATTCCTTGTAAATATGCTTTTCATGAACAGCCTGTGTTACAAGTGCACCATACGGACCCATCATAAATCTTCCCAGTTCTGTATATAATGCCACATTTCCTAATCCCGCCGGAACAAGTACTTCTTCATAAACCTGTTTTACCCTTTCACCGATTACAAGAATATCATTTGGCTCCTTGTCCGGAGTATAAGGGATTCCGATACCTCCGGAAAGATTAATGAATGTTATATTTGCACCTGTCTTTTCTTTTAATTCAACTGCCAGCTCGAACAATTCCTTTGCAAGTGTAGGATAATATTCATTTGTTACTGTATTGCTTGCCAAAAATGCATGTATACCAAATTCTTTAACACCCTTGGATTTTAAGATCTTATATGCCTCGATCATCTGATCCTTGGTCATGCCATATTTTGCATCTCCCGGATTATCCATAATCGTTGTACTGATTTTGAATTCCCCTCCCGGATTGTATCTGCAACAAATCTTTTCCGGAATTCCCGCTGTTTTTTCAAGGAAATCAACCATAGTAAAATCATCAAGATTAATGATTGCCCCCAGCTTTCTCGCATAAACAAATTCCTCTGCAGGTGTGGCATTTGATGAGAACATGATACCATCTACCATCTTGTCACTGGCAAATCCCATTTTATCTGCCATAATCAACTCTGTCATAGAGGAACAATCTACACCACAGCCATATTCCTTTAAAATATTAATAAGAAACGGATTTGGCGTTGCCTTTACTGCAAAATATTCAC
Source organism: Lachnospiraceae bacterium (assembly GCA_034172985.1). Classification (GTDB taxonomy): domain Bacteria; phylum Bacillota; class Clostridia; order Lachnospirales; family Lachnospiraceae; genus CAG-303. The sequence goes on along the minus strand of JAXFDY010000199.1, from coordinate 22,866 downwards.
GAAATCCCTTGTTCCAGGAAAATGCCTGTTTTACCTTTGCTGCATTTTCACGAATCCCTCTTTCATCATAAATATGAAAAGGAGTCGGATATGTTTTTGTAATCTCCTTTACCTGCTCTAATGTTACGAATGGCTTCTTTTCCATGGTTTCTTAATCTCCTTTCATTTGAAATACCTGAAAACATTTTACATAAGTGGTGAAAACAGCCACATGACTTTTCCAAGTAATCGTTTTAATTTACTATAATTTTTGCAATCTTCAAGAGTGATTTCCTCGCATTTCTGAAGTGTCTCCTGAAAATCTGTCTCGGCAGCTCCTACAGCTGCAACATGATACATATATGCTGCACATTCAAAATTCAGATAAAGGCTGCGATAATCAAGATTAATCGAACCTACCACAGCTTCTTTATCATCACTGATAAATTCCTTTGCATGAATAAATCCAGGCGTATATTCAAAAATACGAACACCTTTTTTTATCAATGTCTCATAATAATTTCGTGCAAGTATATACGCATATGGTTTATCTGTAATATGAGGCATAATAATTTTTACATCCACCCCTCGTTTTACAGCATATGACATTGCTGATATCATATTATCATCTAAAATCAGATATGGGGACATAATATGTACATAATCCGTTGCTGTATTCAAAATATCCAGATAAACATTTTCGCCAATCTGTTCATGATCAAAAGGACTATCTGTATATGCCATAACGTATCCTTCTGATGCGACAGAATTTTTTCTTATATATCCTGAAATATCTTCTGTATTTTTATTGTACAGATTCCAGTTCTGCAAAAATAAAACTGTAAATCTGTCTACCACTTCCCCTGTAAGTTCTACAGCAGTGTCTTTCCAATGACCAAAACGCTCTATTTCATTAATATATTCATCTGCCAGATTAACTCCGCCTGTATATGCATATGTTCCATCGATCACTACGATTTTCCTATGATCTCTGTTGTTCTGGTATGTTGATAATGCAGGACGAATCGGTGAAAAAATTCTGCATTTTATCCCGTTTTCCTCCAAAAATCTTGGGAAATCATGAGGAAGCCGGAAGAACGTACAGGTTCCATCGTACATAAAACGGATTTCTACTCCTTCTTTGGCTTTTTCTTTTAATATTTCAAAAACCTCATCCCACATTTTTCCAAAGTTGACAATAAAGAATTCTATAAAAATAAATTCTTTTGCGTCCTTCAAACGTTTCAACATATCCTGATACCAGATTTCTCCTACAGGATAAAATTTTACATCTGAATTTGCACATATCGGAAAGGGTCCTTCCGTATTCATATACTGTACCAGTCTTGCTATCTGGGGATCATCCTGTCTCAAACTTTCCATGGTCTCCTGATCCTGATGCATATATTCTTTTGTATCATTACAAACAACAGATAAACGGTGATCAATCATTTTCCTGTGAGGCTGAATATGCACAAACAGATAAAACAGCACTCCAAACACAGAAAAAAGTGCAACCGGTATTCCCCATGCAAGTTTATAAGCCGGATTATCATCTCCATTCAATATAAATATCAGCATTAAAACAGATATGGCGACACTTACCCAATAATAATACTTCAGGTATTCAGACAAACAAACCATAAAGAACATAAGAATACCAAGCTGAATCAGCAGTGAAGCAAAAAGAAGTACGGTTCGACCAAATATTACTCTTAAAACTTTTCTTTTTCCATGTTCAAATTTTACTTCCATCCTTCTATTATTTCATCTCTCTTTTCTCTCTTCATTAAATCCTGTAAAGCCTGTCGTACATCTTTACCTTCAAATAATACTTTATTTACCTGTTCTACAATCGGCATGGATACCTGATACTTTTCAGCCAGTTTATATGCCGCTTTCGCCGAATACACTCCTTCGACAACTGCATGGACTTCAGTCATCGCTTCATCCATTGACTTTCCCTGCCCTATGAGAATTCCTGCACGTCGGTTTCTACTATGCATACTGGCGCAAGTAACAATCAAATCTCCGATACCTGACAAACCGCTAAATGTATTAATATTGCCACCCATTTTTACTCCGAGTCTTGATATTTCCGCAATTCCCCTTGTAATCAGGGCAGCCTTTGTATTATCACCGCATCCTGCTCCATCTGCAATACCTGCAGCAAGAGCAATGACATTTTTCAAAGCTCCTCCCAGTTCCATTCCTTTTACATCAGGACTGGTATATACACGAAAAACATCATTCATAAATAATTCCTGTATATATACAGCGGTTTCTCTTCTGGAAGCACCTGCTACAACGGTAGTTGGAAGTCCTCTTCCAACTTCTTCAGCATGGCTTGGTCCTGACAGAACCGCCACATCCACAATAGGTACTTCATCCAATATTACCTCTGTCAATGTCATAAGTGTAGTATCCTCAATCCCTTTTGACACATTTAATATTTTTTGGTCTGTCACAGCGATATTTTTTAATTTCGCAGCGGTTTCACGGGTAAATCTGGAAGCAACTGCCATTACCACCAGATCCATACCTTTCACAGCCTCTTCTATATCCATGGTAATCTTCATATCTTCCGGCAGCTTTACCCCGGGAAGAGAGGATTTATGTTCTCTGTCTTTCAGAAGCATCTCAGCTTCACTCTCGACACAAGTCCACATCGTAACCTGATGTCCATTCTTATGCAATACAAGGCCCAGTGCGATTCCCCATGCGCCGGCCCCTAAAATACCTACTTTTGCCATCTTTGGTCTCCTTCTATTTCTTATCTTCCAGATTCACTACACCCTGTTCAATCAAAGTTTTTTTGCTCTTCTGGAAAATTTTGCTTTCTGTGCCGTTAATCAGACGCTTAATATTTTCACGATGCTTCCAGATAGCCATACCTGAAAATATAAATGCGAGAATATATATTTCCGGCAGCATTCCTGAGGCTTTTGTTACAGGAAGTAAATCCATTTGTCCAAGAATAACCGTCAGAATAAAATATGCAGTCATCATAACAATAGAACCAAGTGACACATATTTGCTAGGCAATGTGGTTCCAAAAAAAAGAATAAAGCAGCACCAGAAAATAATCCACTGAAACATACCAAAGATTACGCCGGAAGATGCGGCAATCCCTTTTCCACCCTTAAATCCCATATAGAATGGATAATTATGTCCTAACACAACTCCAATTCCTGTATACATAGAAAGGATGTAAAAGAACGCACCTTCATCTGCTGCCAGCGATAAATCAAATATCTCTGCATGACATAATAATCGAACCAGCAAAAGTGCCAGCAAACCTTTTATCGCATCCATAAAATAAGTTAATGTTCCTATTTTTTTACCAAATATTCTTGAAACATTTGTTGTACCGGAATTATGACTGCCATAATCCCTGATATCAATATGGTGTAACTTTCCGTAAATATATCCCGTCTGAAATATTCCAAAAATATATCCTATTAAAATGCATATAATTCTATATACAATCACCATTTTTTCCTCTCCCTTTCATCTGTTATTTTGTATCTTTTCCGTCACCCTTGCGTTCCCTGATAATAAACTTCAACGGTGTGCCCTTAAATCCGAAAGCTTCCCGTATTTTATTTTCAATATATCTGGTATACGAGAAATGCATCAGTTCCTTATCATTTACAAAGATAACAAATGTTGGCGGTTTCACTGCAACCTGCGTGATATAATAAAGCTTTAAACGCTTACCTCTGTCAGAAGGCGGCTGCTGCAACGTTACTGCTTCTGCCATAATTTCGTTTAATACTCCGGTAGCAATTCTCATGGCATGATTTTCAATAACGACATCAATCATATCAAAAAGCTTATTCAGACGCTGTCCGGTTTCTGCCGAAATAAAAATCATCTCCGCATATGGCATAAACGCAAGTGTTTCTTTTATTTTATTTGTGTGCTCATAAATGGTCTTATCATTTTTTCCTTCCACAGCATCCCATTTATTTACGGCAATAATAATTCCTTTTCCCCGTTCATGGGCAATTCCTGCGATTTTTGCATCCTGTTCGGTCACGCCCTCCGTGGCATCAATAACGACAACAACAACATCTGCTCTTTCTACCGCAGTGACAGTCCGGATAATCGAATACTTTTCAATTTCCTCTTTTATTTTATTTTTTCTTCGTAAACCTGCAGTATCAATAAAAACATACTCTTTGCCGTTTCGTTTTACCACGGCATCCACAGCATCTCTTGTAGTTCCGGCAATATCTGAAACAATCAGTCGTTTTTCACCCAGCAGTTTATTAATCATAGAAGACTTTCCAACATTTGGCTTTCCTACGATGGCAATTCGTGGTCTGTCATCTTCCTCTTCTTCACCCTGTGTATCTTTAAAATGTGCTGTCACTTCTTCCAGCATATCACCGATTCCCAGTCTTGAAGCGGCTGAAATTGGAACAGGATCTCCGATTCCCAGATTATAAAATTCATAAATATCTGCATTATATTTTTTGAAGTTATCAACCTTATTTACAACCAGCACTACCGGTTTACGACTTCTTCTAAGCATATCTGCAACTTTGGAATCACTATCTATAAGACCCTGCTTTACATCGACAATAAAGATGATCACGTCCGCTGTATCAATAGCAATCTGAGCCTGTTCACGCATTTGAGAAAGAATGATATCGTTACTATCCGGTTCAATACCTCCGGTATCTATTAATGTAAAAGTTTTATCAAGCCATGTGATATCTGCATATATTCGATCTCTTGTAATACCCGGTGTATCCTTCACTATAGATATCTGTTCTCCGGCCAAAGCATTAAAGAGTGTCGACTTTCCCACATTTGGTCTTCCAACAATGGCTACTATCGGTTTACTCATATTTACCTCCATTTATTTCTCCGGATAGCATTTCTGGTATACAAAGCCATCCTGGTTACTTTTCTCCTGTTTCTGACTGCCGGTGAATGAGTCCAGCAAATCTTTCCCACCCGATTTTACAATATTTATATCTACTTGTAAAGTTGTTTTGACTTCTTCCAACGTGACATCATCCAGAAAAACTTCCTCTCCTGCACGAAGAACATTACATGGAAGAAGAAGGGTTTCTCCTAATTCTTTTCCTTTCAGCTGGTTTATAATATCACATCCTGTCAGCAATCCCGAAACTGTAATTGTCTCTCCGAAAAACTCATTCTTTATCATATAAACGCGAATATCCAGATTTGGAAATTTCTGTTTTGCCATGAGAGCCAGTCTGCATATCATATCATATGCCAAAACTCCCGTTGCTACCGAGATTGTTCGTGATATTTGGTTTCCTTTTGTCTGTTCCAGAGCTTCCGTATATTCTTCATATAACAGCCGCATCATTCCAACACCGTTTTCCAGCTGGATATATCCATCATAACTCTCTTCCTGAGGAAAGTCTCTTTCAGCCAGAATATACCATTCATCACTGGCATGAATAAAATGAAGTCCATACTCCCTGTAATATCGCTCCTGATAACCTTCAATCATATCAATAACCTGACATGCATCTTCTTTTGAAAACATTTTCAGAGGATACAATCCATCACGATATTTTGTCAACCCGGCAGGAACCACAGAAACGCTTCTCATATGAGGCAGATACTTAGCTAAATCTTCAATGGACTTTTGTAACTCCACACCGTCGTTTACTCCTTTGCAAAGAACAATTTGTCCATTCATCTCGATACATGCCTCTGCAAGCCGGTGGATTTTTTTCAATGCTTCTCCGGCAAAACGATTATTCAGCATTTTACACCTTAATTCGGGATTTGTTGTCTGTACTGATATATTAATGGGAAACAAATGATATTTAATAATTCTATCGATATCCTTGTCAGACATATTAGTCAAAGTAACATAATTACCCTGCAGAAAAGAAAGTCGTGAGTCATCATCTTTAAAATAGAGTGTCTCTCTCATGCCTTTAGGCATCTGGTCAATAAAACAAAAAATGCACTTATTTGTGCAGGAACGATAGTCATCCATCAGTCCCTGCTCAAATTCCATGCCTAAATCTTCATCATAATCTTTTTCTACCTCCAGAATCCATTCCTCACCGGAAGCTTTCCGAATCAGAATCTCCAGATATTCTTCTTCCTGCATATACTGATAATCAAAAACATCTTCCAAAATCTCATTGTTTATTTTTAAAAGAATATCTCCTGCTTCAATTTCAAGTTCTTCAGCAATAGATCCTGTTTTTACACTTTTTATAACATGTCCGGTATATTTTTTCATTACAAAAGCCTTTCTTTAATAATCAGCCACCAAGGCTTTAATACGTTCCGTCGGTGACATTACAGATTCTGTTGAATGATCTTTATTCATGGTATCAATAATCAATGCCATAAATTTACTCATGTCAGCTGAAAGATAATATGGTCGTTTTAATAATTCCGGAGTCTGATATGTGAGATTAGTGGTAACTACATAATTGATATAGCCTTTTTCATAAAATTCATCGAACTTGTCCAATCCATCGGTAAACAGACCAAATGTGGTACAGATAAAAACTTTATTTGCTTTTCGATCTTTGAGCTGTCTGGCCACGTCTAACATACTTTCTCCGGAAGAAATCATATCATCCACAATAATCACATCTTTTCCTGCGACATCTGTGCCTAAAAATTCATGGGCTACAATCGGATTTTTACCATTAATGACAGTAGAATAATCTCTTCTCTTATAAAACATACCCATATCCACACCAAGAACATTTGAGAAATAAACAGATCGATTCATTCCACCTTCATCCGGACTGATAATCATCATATGTTCATTATCAATTTTCAAATCCTTATCCACATCAAGGATTGCACGGATAAACTGATATGGCGGCATATAATTATCAAATCCATGAAGAGGAATTGAATTCACAACTCTCGGATCATGAGCATCAAAAGTAATAATGTTCTGCACTCCCATTTTGACCAATTCTTCCAAAGCCAAAGCACAATCCAGAGATTCTCTTTTTGTTCTTTTGTGCTGTCTTCCCTCATACATAAACGGCATAATGACATTCACTCTCTTTGCACTTGCCATAGATGCTGCAACAATTCTTTTCATATCCTGAAAATGGTCATCCGGTGACATATGATTTTCATACCCGCACACTTTATATGTCAGACTATAATTTCCCACATCATCCATTACAAATAAATCAGTTCCACGCACTGACTCATCAATCACACCTTTTGCCTCTCCTGATCCGAATCTGGAGCAATGACACTTTAAGAGATAAGAATCACAGGTATATCCTTTAAACTCAATAGATGAGTGATTCTGTGTATTAAGATCATGACGAAGATCCACGATATGGCGGTCGATCTGTGACGCCAGATCCCTGCATCCTTCCAGTGCGGCAATTTTTAATGGTGCAACCGGAATTGTTGTAATATTATTTATATATTTGTCTGACATTATTATATCCTCCATGTATGTTTCTAACGCTTGTGATTTTACCATTTATCCTTTTTTTAGTCAATAGAATGGATTTTATTCTATAAACATCATATTGAGATCGCAATCCGTTTCTATCCCGTCCACTTTACCATCACTGGCATATTGCCACATATCAACTTTGTAAGGAATATAGATATCATCGCTGTAATATGCGAACCATAACTTATAATCTGCCAATTGTTCCAAATCAACCATTTCTGAAATGGTTCTGATATTTCCATAAAGCATTGGCTCATAACCTGCATCTTTTACCTTTTTCATAAATGTGAGTGCAATTTCCGTCATATCTTCCTTGCTGACAGATTCATTTCTTGCCACATCCCCATCAATCATTTCCAAATCCAGCGTTACGGGCAGTGTAACTTTATATGGTTTGATTGCCTTAATTACAAAATCAGCTTCCTCTTCCGCTTCTTCCACATTAACTGCTTCCGAAAAGAAATAAACACCAACTTTTAAATCTTCTGCCAAAGCTCCCTGCATATTTTGATCAAACAGGGCATCCCCGGTGATTTCACCGGAACCATACCCGCGGATACCGGCACGAATCATAGCTCCTTCAATCCCGTTGTTTTTCACAGCCGTCCAATCAATTTCCCCCTGATATTTTGATACATCAATCACATGTTCTGTCATAGTCTTTCCGTCTTTTTGAAAAGAACGAAAACCTGTGGTATCATCTTTCACAAAATCTCCCATTGAGTAATCAGCCATTTCCACGTTGAGAATCGGCTCAAAAAGATAATTTGACGAAATCTGATAGACAAGGTATTTATCCTTATATGTTTCTCTCAGAAACTTAAGTGTATTACTTTTTGTTCCCAATCCTTCCCGAAAACATTCCAGAACTTCATCTTCTTTTTCCTGTCTGACTTCTTCCAGTCTGTCTGCAACCTCCTGATTAACAATCTCATTCTTATTCTCTTCCAGATTGTGATAATCAGATTTCAAATCCGTATATTTTTTGTGAAGACCGAATACAGCACCAAAAGCTGCAGCTATTACAACAATTACGATTACAATGATAACTCCACTTCTTTTTTTTCTTCCGTTCATTCCCTCTACTCCTCTATCATTAAAAATGCACAAAGATTGCCTCTTTTCCCTTTGCTTGCCCTATGGGAAAATAAAACCTCCTGATTACAGCAGGTACAGATATCCGGAATGGCAATCTGATCTGTCAAAACACCTGATTCTAAAAGTACATGAAAATTAGCAGCCCATAAATTCAGGTAATATTTTTCTGATTTTTTGTATACTATTTCATCCATATTTTGTATCGTAATCGGCAGCTCTGTCTGTTTGATCCGACAATGAAATTCTGTTGCAAAATCTTCTGCCAGTTCCCTGCTTACTTCATAACAGTTTGCACAGATTGATGGTCCGATTGCAGCCTTTATATCTCTTGGATTTGTTCCAAATTCCTTTTTCATATGTTCAATCGTATGCTGCCCAATTCTTCCTATTGTTCCCTTCCAGCCTGAATGAGCCAGACCGATTGCCTTATGCACCTCATCCACAAAATACAAAGGAACACAATCGGCAAAAGTTGTTACTAATGTAATGCCCGGTTCATTCGTCACAAACCCGTCAATATCTGAATAATCTTTCGGAACATAAATATTTTTTCCTGCATCCCCAGAGAAAATTCGTTTCACATTGACTGTATGTGTCTGATCTGTCATGACAGGATTTGAAAAACCATGTGCTTCTGTAAAAATTCGAAAATTTTCTCTTACATTTTCAGTGGTATCTCCCATTTTTACCGAAAAATTCATGGACTGAAACTGCCCTTGGCTCACACCACCCAGTCTCGTTGAAAACCCGTCTTTTATAAAAGGAATATTCTGAAATATTTGATACCGTATAGAAGGAATTTTTTCCCCTTCGATATAAGTAGTATTGATTTTTCCTGCTTTTTTTAACATATTTTACCTCTTATTATCTGCTGTCAAATGCATTTTCAATATGTGTAATTTTATCTCCCAGAATTGCAATCACATCAAACCGGCATGTACACTCCGTCATTCCACACCTGCACAAATAATACTGAGCAGATTTGATAATACGTCTGCATTTCTGAGCAGTTACCGCTTCCTGTGGATAACCTTTTTGAGTATTTTTTCTATACTTTACCTCAACAAATATGATAACTTCCTCTTTTTTTGCAATCAGATCAATTTCTCCAAAATGAGAATAAAAATTTTTTTCCAAAATCTGATAACCTTTTTCCTCTAAATAAGAAGCTGCCATATTTTCATATACAGTTCCCTTCTCTCTCTTATTCAAATGTAATCTCCCTAAGCTTTATGCTCCATTATTTTCGCTTTTATGCGGTCCATGCGGTCTACAAATACTAAAATTTCTGCAATTGCTCCGTATAATTCTTCCGGAATCATATCTCCTAATTCAAGTTTTGATAAGGTATTTGCCAGTTTATCATCTTTATAAATTGGGATTTCTTCTTCGCCTGCGGTTGTAAGAATTTTTTCTGCCAAAGCTCCTTTTCCCGTAGCGATAACCACCGGAGCCTCCTTATCCGGCGTATATTCCAAAGCAATTGCGAGTTTCTTTTTCTGCTCCTTTTCGCTCATACTGCCTCCTATGCTCTGACATCAAAAGAAAATCTTTTCACATCATGTTTCGGTCTGTCTGCTTCCAGTACTTTTTCAAAAGCCGTCTTATTTTTTTCAATTTTCTCAGTTTCTGCACTTATTTCTACAGAATAACCCAGAGTCTCCAGCCGTTTTTTCAGTTCATCCAGATGTTCCTCTATCAGTTTCATGGAGTCATCATTATCTAATGTGAACTTTGTATTGATCTTTCCATTCAATAGGGAAACCCGTACATCCGTGGCTCCCAAATGCTCCATATCCAAATGCAAAAATGCAGTTAATGCCTCATCAGGTGAATATTTTTTTCGTTTCCTGCTTAACACATATAATTCACTATTATGTTCCTTCCCATTTATCTGGACCGGAAGCTGCACATACGCAGATAATTGATTAAAATCCTGCATAAAACTCAGATTATTTTTTAAGTCTCCTGCAGTTGACATTAATTTTGATTCCCCATTCCCTGAAGAGGAAACTATTTCTGACAGCTTATCTGTTGTCTCATAGAGCTTATGATACAATTCTTTAATTGATTTTTCTCCGTTTTCAGTCAATTGTTCCGGGGTGATCATCAGATTTTTCATAATATTTGCTTCAATATTTTTTACAAGTGTTCTGATATGTACTTCCGGGGATTCCTGCAGAATTTCAGGGGTGGCTTTTATTGTGAGATTTCCGTCACTGGAGGAATTCACTTTTGGCACGGATTCATTTTCCAAAATTTTATTTTCTATATCTTCTGAAAATATCTGATTCACTTTCGTTAACAGTTCTTCCACATTCCCGAAATTTTTTGTCTGTATGGCCTGTTCTGCCATCTGATTTAACTCTGAGACAATGCTATTCAGATTGTCTGAAATTTTCCCCTCCGCCCGCTGATAAGTTTCAAACATGGTAATGTTCGTTTCCGTTACTGGGAGTCCATGACTTTTCAATCCAACAATTGTTTCTACATTTGCCGACTGAAACTGCGTAAGAAGTTTACCTGTTTCCATCATGGAATTCCTATCTACCGGCATTCCATGACTCATCATTTCTTTTACCGCTGATAGATTCCGTTCTGTTACCGGAAGTGAAGCCTCCTCCAATGTTTTTACAAGAACATTCTGAATATTGGTTTCCTCTTCCATGACAGGCTTTAACAGAATTTTTGTGCCATCATTTTCTTTCACAAGGAAAGATAAATGGTCTCCAATATTGACATTCATGCCATTTTCCAATAAAGCACTAAGAATATTATTTCCAGATTGAATACTGACCTGATTTCCCCGGACATCCAGTATATCTCCCTGAAAAATCGTTCCTTTTGCAGCATAATACAGAACAAGCTCCTTCCCTGTTGCATTTACCGGCTGCTGTCCGGAAAGATTTTCGTTAAGATGAATGTTTCCGTTTTCTGTAGATGGAAGATGTGTAGTTATATTCATAGGCTTCCTCCTGCTTGTAAGTCTGTTTAAACAAAATTTCCTATAAACGAGTTTCTGTGAATCGGAGAAGGACCAATCTTTTTTAATGCCTGAATATGTTTCTCTGTTCCATATCCCTTATTGGAAGCAAAATCATATTCGGGATAAAGACTATCGTACTCCTGCATCATTCTGTCTCTTGTAACCTTAGCTACAATACTTGCAGCTGCGATAGATATGCTTTTTGCATCCCCTTTGATAATCGGTACCTGCTTGATATCTATTTCCGGAATTGTTACAGCATCTACCAGAATAATATCCGGTCTGTGTTTTAACCCCGCAATCGATTGTCTCATGGCACGATAAGTCGCCTGTAGAATATTTATTTCATCTATAATAGCCGGTGACTCAATGCCGATTGAAACATCCAGTGCCTGTTCCATGATAATATCATATAATTCTTCTCTCTTTTTTTCGGATAGTTTTTTAGAATCATTCACATATAAAATCCGACAGTCTTTGGGTAAAATCACTGCACAGGTAACAACAGGACCAGCTAAAGGTCCGCGACCCACCTCATCTATTCCGCAGATATATGCTGCCTCCGGATATTTTTTTTCATAAATGCACATATGTTCAATTCGCATCAATTCTTTTTTATATTTTTCCAATTTCTTTTCATAACTGATAACAACTTTTCGAACACCTGGTCTCTCATCGGAACGGTATTCATCCAATAAACCCGCTAATTCTTCCTCTTTTGCGTTTTTTAAAATTGCCTTTATTTCTTCTATTTTCATTTTATTTTCACATCCTTACCGAATTGTCCCTATGGTCTGAAATGGATATAGTCGAAAGACAGCTTTTCCAATAATATCAGATTCTTCAATACATCCAATCTTGCGACTATCAAGGCTTTCATTTCTGTTATCTCCCAATACAAAATATTCATTTTCACCGATTAAGGTCGGCTCGGAAAAGTCATATCCCTCCATAATCTGCTGATAATCATAATAACCATAGGTTTCTTCCAAAACTTCTCCATCAATATAAATCTTTCCGCCCTCAATATTTATTGTTTCACCTGGCAGTCCAATCACTCGTTTAATATAATGAACCGGGGTATCATTTCCTGACTCATAATAATTAAAAACAATCACATCAAATCTTTCCGGCTTTCCAAAGCGATAAGAAAGTTTTTCCACCACAAGCTGATCACCATCTTTTAATGTGGGATACATGGAACTTCCGTGAACACTTGTTCTCTGGCCGATATAAGTAAGGATAAAATAAATCACTACTATGGCCAACACCATATAGAATCCGTATTCCAGGAAATTTCTTATTTTTATTATATATTTTTCTTCCATCTTCCATTCCCACCATCCCTACTGATACTTCAGCGAACCAATCGCATCAAATGGCCATATTCGAAAAACAGCTCTCCCAACCAGCATACTCTTATTCACAGCCCCCACATCTCCGGATCGACTGTCAACGCTATGGTCGCGATTATCTCCCAATACAAAATATTCGTCTGATTTTAATGTATAAGCAGGATAATCTTCCAGATGCTTATCCTCATCATAAACACCATAATACTCCTTTAATTCCTCAGAATTAATATAAATACTATTATTTTTTATTTCCACTGTCTCCCCTGGTAATCCGATAATTCTTTTGATATATTTTGTATCGGTATCATACCGGTAATCAAACACTGCCACATCAAATCGCTCAGGTTCCCCTTTTTCATAAGCAATTTTGCTTACAATAATAATATCATGATTGTCGAAAGCTGGATTCATAGAATCTCCGATGACCCTCATGGGAGAAAACAGATAAATTTGAGCCAATACCGCTACAAACGTAATTACCAGAATATAAGCAAGAACAATCGCTGCTGCTCCTGTTCTGGAACGTTTTTTATTATTTTTTGACATTATTAATCATCACCTTTAACATCTCTTCTGTCCGGCATTTCTAATGTAATTCTTCCTAGTTTTCCATTTCTAAAATCATCTATCAGAAGCCTTGCAGCTTTTACAGTATCATAATTACCGCCTTTTAACAGACATCCTCTGACTTTGGCGATCTCATTTATATTATATATAATATCATCTGAACTTTCAATGCCATATCTCTCTTCAATGACTCCCGGATAATCTCTTTTCATGATTTTTATTAATTCCAGTGCCAATTCTTCAATATTTAATATTTCATCATTGATCGAACCGGTTAACGCCAGACGAAGTCCAACCATCTGATCTTCAAACTTTGGCCATAAAATACCTGGTGTATCCAGAAGTTCTATTTCTTTACTTAATTTAATCCACTGTTGTCCTTTTGTAACTCCCGGTTTATTTCCTGTTTTTGTACAGGCTTTTTTAGCATAAGAATTAATAAATGTAGATTTTCCTACATTGGGAATACCTACTACCATGGCTCTGACCGGACGGTTTAAAATTCCTCTTTTTCGGTCTCTCTCGATTTTTTCCTTACAGGCTTCCTTTACCACGTTATTAATCTGTCGAATACCTGCTCCGCTTCTGGAATTTACTTCTATCACAAAAAATCCCTGTTCTTCAAACCACTCTTTCCAAACCTGATTTGATTGTTCATCTGCCAAATCAGATTTATTCAGCAAAATAAGTCGTGACTTATTTTTTCCCAATGTGTCAATATCCGGATTTCTGCTACTCATAGGAATTCTCGCATCTAAAACTTCTATCACAATATCAATCAGCTTGATATTTTCTTCCATCATTCTTTTTGCTTTGGTCATATGACCCGGATACCACTGATAATTCATTTTTACCTCCAATATTTAAACTTGTCTGTTATTTGATTAATTTTATTTTATTAAACGGAGATATAATCATCCACGCCTTTCCGATTATATCATCTTTTTTGATATTTCCCACATATTCAAATCGACTGTCCTGACTTAAATTTCGGTTATCTCCCATCACAAAATATTCATCATCGCCAATTGTAACTGTTTCAGAAACATAACCGCTTTCAAAACTCCCTTTATAATATTTATCGTCTATTTCGTTTCCATTAATATAGATTTTACTATCTACAATCTGAATTTTTTCACCTGGAAGACCGATAACACGTTTCACCACTGTTTCTTTTTTTCCTGTAATCTCTGAAGTATATACGATTACATCATAACGTTTGATATCGTGAAGCTCATACGTCATTTTATCTATGAGAATCTCCTGACCGCTTTTGATTGTACCCGCCATAGAATTCCCTACAATGCTGATTTTATCTCCCAAAAAGATAATTATAAACACTGCAAGGGCCACTACAACGATTACATCAGAAACCCACTTTAACATAATATCTGTCAATATATTTCGTTCCGGTTTTGGATTAAAATAGCCCATAATACACTTCTCCTCAAACAAACAATTTTCTGCCATATGATACAAAAAGGACAAATACCCACTGGTATCTGCCCTTGTTTTCAGAAATTATTTAACTAATTCTTTTACCTTTGCAGCCTTACCAACTCTGCCTCTTAAGTAGTTAAGTTTCGCACGTCTAACCTTACCTGCTCTAACTACCTCAACCTTTTCGATTGATGGGGAATGTAATGGCCAAGTTTTCTCAACGCCAATACCGTTGGAATTCTTTCTTACTGTAAATGTTTCTCTTGAGCTTCCGCCCTGTCTCTTAAGCACTACGCCTTCGAAAACCTGAATTCTTTCACGGTTTCCTTCCTTGATCTTTGCATGAACTCTGACTGTATCACCTACATGAAAGTTTCCTACATTCTCTTTTAACTGTGCAGCTTCGATGTTCTTAATAATTTCGTTCATTTGTGTGACCTCCTAATCATATTTCGATGTTCTATAATACACAGAGTACCAGAGGACCATCAATTTTTCACAACTTCTAAATGGTATCATAAAAACATTAAAATATCAAGTATTTTTTAGATTTTCTTTTCGCTTTTCTTATCGATATAATTTTTAACGCGTGTAATGCCAAGAGTCTCCCGGATAAATTTCATATCCTGCTTGTCATATAAGGCATCTTCAAATAAATCCGGGCGTCTTTCATATGTCCGTAAAATAGACTGCTCTCTTCTCCATCGTTCAATATTTGCATGATGTCCACTTAAAAGTACTTCAGGAACTCTGTGATCCATAAACACCTCAGGTCTTGTATACTGTGGATATTCAAGCAAACCATCAGAAAAACTTTCTGTTTCAGCACTGATATCATTATTCAGTACTCCGGGAATATTTCTTGAAATCGAATCTATCATTACCATGGCAGCCAATTCTCCGCCTGTAAGAACATAATCACCTATGGATACGTGATCTGTAACGATCATATCCAGCACTCTCTCGTCGATTCCTTCATAATGCCCACATAAAAAAACAAGATTTTCTTCTTTTGCCAGTTCTACTGACATCTTTTGGTTAAAAGTTTTTCCCTGGGGTGTCAGATAAATAACTCTCGGTTTCTGTTCTCCGCCAATCTCTGTACATACATGCTGATAACAGTCATAGACAGGCTGTGCCTGCATTACCATTCCGGCACCACCACCATAGGGATAATCATCTACGTGTCCATGTTTCTCCTTTGTAAACTTTCGGATATCAATGCATTCCAGAGAGAGCACATTTTTATCTATTGCTTTTCCTATAATGCTAGTATTTAATCCCTGTGCAATCATATCAGGAAATAACGTCATTACATAATATTTCATTCGTCTACAAGTCCTTCCATTAAATGCACTGTTATTTTTTTCTCTTCCAGATTTATATCAAGAATACACTCTTCGATTCCCGGAAGAAGGATTTCTTTTCCATTTTCCTGATTTTTTACCACATAAACATCATTTGCCCCTGTCTGCATGACATCATAAAGAATTCCCAGTTTATTTCCATCTTCGTCCACTACATCCAAATCAATCAAATCGGCAATAAAGTATTCTCCTTCCTCCAACGGAACCGCATTCTCTCTTGTCACAAGAAGATCTTTTCCTTTATACCTTTCAATGTCGTTTATATTATCGATTCCCTTGAATTTTAATATCACCATATTTTTAAAGAATTTGACAGATTGAATCTCCAGATTTAATTTTTCTCTTCCTGCATCCAAAATCACATGTTTCAATACCTTGAAACGTGCCGGGTCATCCGTAGTAGGAAAAACTTTTACTTCTCCTCTGATTCCATGTGTATTTGCAATTACACCTACTCGTAATAAATCTTCCATCGAACCTCCAAAATCAAACAAAAACCGGCACATAAATCTGCACCGGTTCTTTCTTATCTGCTACTATTCTACTGAATAATATCTACAACAACCTTCTTATCATCTTTAGACGCTGCAGCTTTTACAACTGAACGAATAGATTTAGCAATACGTCCCTGTTTACCAATAACTTTACCCATGTCATCATCTGCCACTTTCAGTTCGATGACGAGAGCCTTATCAGTATCCTTCTCTGTCACAACGACTTCTTCCGGATGATCAACAAGAGCTTTTGCAATAACTTCTACTAATTCTTTCATAACGTGCACCTCAGGCAAGCCTTATTTTTCGATTCCAGCCTGCTTTAATAACTTAGCAACAACTTCTGTTGGCTGAGCTCCGTTTGCCAGCCACTTCTTTGCAGCTTCTTCATTGATTGTAACAGCACTTGGCTCAAGATTCGGATCATAAGTACCGATTTCATCGATAAACTTTCCATCTCTTGGGGATCTGGAATCCGCAACGATAATTCTATAGAAAGGAGCCTTCTTCTGTCCCATTCTTCTTAATCTGATTTTTACTGCCATTGTTTCTTTACCTCCTATGTTATATCATTCATAATAATATTTATATAAATTTGCTTTGCAAATTTATCTCTTTAATTAAAACGGCATTTTAAATTTGCCAAACAAACCGCCGCCACGCTTTCCATTCATCATGCCGGACATTTGTTTCATCATTTTTCTCGACTGTTCAAACTGTTTTACCAATCGGTTTACTTCTGCAATATCAACGCCTGCCCCCTTCGCAATTCTCATTTTACGTGAAGGATTCAGGATAGATGGATTTGCTCTTTCCTCTGGTGTCATGGAATAAATAATAGCCTCTGTCCTTCCGAGAGCTTTCTCATCCGGAATCTGTGCTCCTTTTAACTGCCCCCCAAGACCTGGAATCATCCCCATGATATCCTCAAGACCACCCATCTTTTTTATCTGAGCCATGGATTCCAGATAATCATCAAAGCCAAACTCAGCTTTTTTGATTTTCTTTTCCATTTCTTTTGCCTTATCAGCATCTACTGCCGCTTCAGCTTTCTCAATCAAAGTAAGGACATCACCCATGCCGAGTATTCTGGAAGCCATTCGATCTGGATAAAACTGTTCCAAATCAGATAGTTTTTCTCCCATACCAACATAAAGAATCGGTTTTCCGGTAACTGCCCGTATAGACAGTGCCGCACCACCTCTGGTATCACCATCCAGCTTTGTCAGAATGACACCATCTATTCCGACTTTTTCATCAAAAGAAGAAGCTACTTTTACTGCATCCTGTCCGGTCATGGCATCCACAACAAGAATTGTCTGCTTTATATCAATGTTGTCTTTTATCTCCACCAGCTCATTCATCATGGTTTCATCAATCTGAAGACGTCCTGCGGTATCAATAAGAACAACATTCATATCATTTTTGGATGCATGTTCTATGGCGGCTTTTGCAATATTTACCGGTTTATGTCCAGTACCCATAGAAAACACAGGAACCCCCTGCTTTTCTCCATTTACCTTCAACTGTTCAATTGCAGCCGGACGATAAATATCACATGCAACAAGTAATGGTTTTCTTCCCTTTGATTTCAACTTACCAGCAAGTTTTGCTATTGTAGTGGTTTTACCTGCACCTTGAAGACCCATCATCATAATGACTGTAATTTCATTTGCAGGTTTCAGCATAAGTTCTGTGGTTTCAGAACCCATTAGGGAAACCATCTCTTCGTTTACAATCTTGATAACCATCTGGCCCGGTGTCAACGAAGACATTACATCTTGTCCGATGGCTCTCTCAGTGACTGCATTAATAAACTGCTTGACTACCTTAAAGTTTACATCGGCTTCAAGAAGAGCCATTTTAACTTCTTTTAAAGCAGCTTTCACATCAGCTTCACTAAGTCTTCCTTTGCCCCTCAAATTTTTAAATACATTCTGCAATTTATCAGATAAGCTTTCAAATGCCATCTGTCATACCTCCTGCCTTATCGGTTTAAAACTCCTCTAAAATATGATTGGATATTTCTTTTATCTGTCCCACTAATGCAGGATCTTTTGTCTCATGAAACTCTCCTGCCAGTGTATTGATTTCTGTTACCAATTCTTTTGCAGCCAGGAACTTATCTACCAAATGCAGCTTCTCTTCATAATCTGCAAGAATCTTATCACATCGCTTTATCATCTCATGAACACCCTGTCGGCTGATTCCTCTCTCAGCAGCAATTTCACTGATTCCGATATCATTCAGGATAAAATCACTATAGATGCTTTTTTGATGTTCTGTCAAAAGTTCACCATAGAAATCATATAATAAAGCTTTTTTTACAATTAACTCCATCTTCATATACTCCATGATTCCCAATGTGTTTTCAGGCACGATGTGTATCATACACTATCGCTCTCTGTTTGTCAAGTATTTTTGGTTGACATTTATAAAATTTTTTCAATACTTAGATTTGCTTCTTTTGACAAATCCACAAATTTCCCCTGACAGTCTACAATTGGCTTCGATATCATATTCTTGTTAATATAAACAATTTTTCCTCTTCTGCCATCCGATAACAATACTTCATTTTGCATATATGTATCCGCCACATTTTGAAGAAACGTAATGATAAAACGTGGTTCGTATTTAACATATCCTTCATCTTCGAAAATCTTAATCACTTTAAATGGACATAATGGACCATGATAAACCCTTGCAGATGTCATGGCATCATAAATATCAGCTATCGCAACAATTTTTGCATATTTATTTATTGCATTTCCTTTGAGTCCTAAAGGATAACCCAAACCATCGCATTTTTCATGATGCATTAAAGCAGCCAGCTTTACCTCTTCTGCAATCTGAGGATAATTTTTCAGTATTTCATACCCGTTTGTTGTGTGTGTTTTCATGACTTCATATTCCTGTTCCGTCAATTTCCCAGGCTTTTTTATAACTTCCTGAGGAATGGTGACTTTCCCAATATCATGAAACAATCCGCATGTGGTGACAAGTTCTATCTCTTCTTCATTCATTCCCAGCCATTTTGCAAAAACATTGCAAATCAGACTCACATTCACGCAATGAGTGTATGTAGAATCATCGTATTTCTTCATATTGTTTAACATATCAAATACAGTTGCCCCGGAAACCATGCCATCCAAAATTGCCATAGTTTCTTCTACCATGGAACGAATATCATTTTCATCCGCATTCATAGAAACAATATTATTGATGCTGTTTTTTAAGCTATCAACATTTTCCTGATAATTTTTTGAAAACTTTTTATATTCTTCTGTTTTTCTAAGCCTTTGGTTATAAGAACCAATCATTGATTCATCTTCATCATTATCTGTTTTAACAACTTCGTCTTCTACAAAAATATATAAGACATTTTTCATAATCAGTGAATAAATCATTTCTGCATTTAAAGCACTTCCTTTTTTTACCAGAAGAACATCATTCGTACCATATACATCCTGTGCCAATACTTGTCCTATATTAGCTTCTTTCGTTAATATTCTCTTCATGACAGCCCCCTTCACAATCAAAAGGACTTTCGGAAATAATATATTTTTCACCGAAAGTCCTGATTTGATAAATAGAGTTACTTACTATAATTAACTATTTTTCCAAAATCTGGTTTCAAAGACGCACCACCTACTAAACCGCCATCAATATCCGGCTGCGCAAAAAGGTCTGATGCATTTGCAGAAGAAACACTGCCTCCATAAAGAATCCGAATTTCCTGTGCAATATTCTCATCATAAATCTCAGCAATACAGTCTCTGATTGCCTTGCATACTTCCTGTGCCTGATCTGTTCTGGCACCCACGCCGGTACCGATAGCCCAGATTGGTTCATAAGCTACAATCGCATTCTTCGCATTCTCCGGTTTTACATTATAGAAAGCGATTTTAATCTGCATACGGATCAAATCAAGTGTAATCCCCTGCTTTCTCTGTTTTAAAGTCTCTCCACAACAGATAATCGGAATAATACCATGTTCAAATGCTTTTAATACTTTCTTGTTCACCGTTTCATCTGTTTCTGCAAAGAAACTTCTTCTTTCAGAATGTCCGAGAATAACATATTCAACGCCTACACTTGTAAGCATATCTGGTGCAATTTCACCCGTAAAAGCACCTTTCTCTTCAAAGTACATATTCTGTGAACCAATTCCGATATTGGTTCCGCGTACAGCTTCGATACACGGAAGAATGTCAAGATCCGGAACACAAAATGCCACATCTACATCATCATTCTGAACTAAAGGGATTAATTCATTTATCAATGCAACTGCTGAATTGGGAGTCATATTCATCTTCCAGTTACCAGCAACCATCATTCTTCTTGCCATAACATCCTCCAAAAATTTATCTATTCTTATTTATCATTTGCAGCAGCAACACCAGGTAACTCTTTGCCTTCCAAAAATTCCAGTGATGCACCGCCACCTGTAGAAATATGACTCATTTTATCGCCGTAACCAAGAATATTAACAGCTGCAGCAGAGTCGCCACCACCAATAATTGTAGTTGCATCTGTCTCAGCCAGTGATTTTGCTACAGCAATAGTACCTTTTGCAAGAACAGGATTTTCAAATACACCCATAGGTCCGTTCCATACAACTGTCTTTGCTGATTTAACTTCTGATGCGTAGAGTTCTGATGTTTTTGGTCCGATATCCAGTCCCATCTTATCAGCCGGAATTGCATCTACTCCCACATTATCCACTGCAATCTCTGCATCAATCGGATTTGGGAAGCTTTCTGCTACTGCTGCATCTACAGGAAGAAGTAATTTCTTACCAAGCTTCTCAGCCTTAGCCATCATTTCCTTACAATACTCAATCTTCTCATCATCTACTAATGACTTACCAACCTCAAGACCCTGTGCCTTAAGGAATGTAAATGCCATACCACCACCGATAATCAGTGTATCACATTTCTCCAGCAAATTATTGATTACAGACAACTTGTCTGCAACCTTTGCACCACCAAGAATAGCTACAAATGGTCTTTCAGGATTCTCTACAGCATTTCCGAGGAAATCAATTTCTTTCTGCATTAAATATCCTACAACAGCAGTATCTACCAGAGATGCTACACCTACGTTAGAACAATGTGCTCTATGAGCTGTTCCAAAGGCATCATTTACAAAAACATCACAAAGCGATGCAAGATCTTTTGAGAATGATTCTCCATTCTTTGTCTCTTCTACACGATAACGTGTATTTTCTAATAAAACCACTTCTCCATCTTTCATAGCTTCCACTGCTGCTTTTGCATTTGGTCCCACAACTTCAGGATCTGCAGCAAATTTTACTTCCTGGCCTAATAATTCAGAAAGTCTTACAGCAACTGGCGCTAATGACAGTTCAGGCTTTGGCTCTCCCTTTGGCTTTCCAAGATGTGAACAAAGAATTACCTTTCCACCATCTGCGATTAATTTCTTAATTGTAGGAAGTGCTGCTACCAGACGATTTTCATCTGTAATTTTTCCATCCTTTAAAGGTACATTAAAGTCACAACGTACTAAAACTCTTTTTCCTTTTACCTGAATATCATCTACTGATTTTTTATTTAACATGTTTTATTCCTCCTAATAGAACCTCAATATTATAAGTGAAAAAGAATCTCGCTTTGCGAGATTCTCCGCCTGAGGCGGGCTGCAACAGCAGCATCTTCTTCTCCGCCGAAGTGCGATTCCCGCGGAGCGTTTTTGTTACATAAGAAATTCAGGGAATTTCTTATGTAATAAAAAAGGGTCCGGCCCAAAAAGACCGGACCCCTACTGGATCAATTTAAAATACTTCAAATTAAGCTAATTCAGCAAAGTATTTGATTGTTCTTACCATCTGGCTTGTGTAAGAGTTTTCGTTATCATACCAAGAAACAACCTGAACTTCTGTTGTACCATTGTCTAATGGGCAAACCATTGTCTGAGTTGCATCAAATAAAGAACCATATCTCATACCAACGATATCGCTAGATACGATTTCGTCTGTGTTGTATCCGAAAGATTCTGTAGAAGCTGCTTTCATAGCTGCGTTGATTTCTTCTTTTGTTACAGATTTTTCAACTGTAGCAACTAAGATTGTTGTAGATCCTGTAGGGGTAGGAACACGCTGTGCAGAACC
>JAXFDY010000197.1:0-6256 GCA_034172985.1 Lachnospiraceae bacterium | reverse complement strand
TAACAGTGTTGATTTTCCAGCCCCGGAACGCCCCATAATGGCATAAAATGTATTACTGTAAAATTCATGGTTAAAATGATCTAATACCTTTTTTTCTCCCTGATATATTTTGGTCACTTCATGGACTCTGACCATCTCCTTCTTTTCTGCTGTTTTTTCCTGACTGCTCATTGTATGCTCCACCACCTTTACTTTCCTTCTTGCAAATCATTATTTTTTTATTCAAAGTGATCTTTTCCAATCAAATATGCTTTTCGATTCCATCCTTTATGCATTTTTCGTATATTTAATCCTGCATACATAATATCATATTTTTTCATTTCTCTTTTCATTTTCTTATAATATATATAATTTCCCGATTTTGTGATTTTCAAAAAATTCGTCCAGCATTTTATGTATATTTTCATATGTTTTTCTTGCTTCATCATGATAATTATTTTGTAGCATTAGTTGGAGTCCAACATACTGTTGTATAATAAGTAGTTTATAATAATTATTTGTCATAGAAACCCCTTCCTTTCCTCATCCCCAAATCATTTACCTTCTTCGATTCATAACTCTTATTTGGATATATCCCCCGATATTCCCTTATCATACTCTTTAATTCTATTCTTTCCGGATCTCCAAATAAAAGCTCTTCAGCCGGATTCTCTTCGTTCGGTACATAATCCGGTAAACTATCCACATATGTCAATAGCTCCTGTCGTTCCATGGTAATACATATACACATCCTCCAGATTTGCCGCCCCTGTGGATGGGCTAAAGTCTTCCGGACATTCGTTCTGTACCACACGGAATATAATGCCTTCTTTTCCCTGGGTCACACTTCCCTTCGGATATTTCTCCATGAGACTCCTTAATTCTTCACGGGAGCATATTTTCTCAAAAATATTCTTCTCCACACTCTCCAGAAGTTTGGATGGGGTATCCCTCGCAATCAGTTCCCCTTCTTTTAACAGCAGGATTTCCGATGCAATACACTCTATGTCACTCACCACATGGGTAGCCAGAATAACTATCCTGTCTTCTGCCAGCTCCGACACATAATTTCGTATCCTGATTCTTTCCTGTGGATCCAGACCCGCAGTGGGTTCATCCAGAATAAGGATCTGCGGTTCACCTAACATAGTGGCTGCAAACATCAGTCTCTGACGCATGCCGCCTGAAAATCCGCCTAGCTTTCTTCCGCCATCCCGGTCCAGTCCCACAAGATTTAAATACTTCTCGATCTGCTCTCTGGCCACTCTCCTCTTTAATCCTTTTAAAGACGCCACATAATAAAGAAATCTCTCTCCTGAAAAATGGTCATACATCCCCTGCTGCTGCGGCATATAACCAACCTTTCCGCGGAACGTTTTCCCCAGCCTTAATATTTCCGTTCCGTTATATAATATTTCTCCCTCTGTCCGTCTGATATTATCCGTAATCAGGTTCATCAGAGTGGACTTTCCTGCTCCATTCGGCCCCAGCAGACCGTAGATCCCGGAAGTAAACGTGGCAGTAAATCCCTTTAATGCCGCATGCTCCCCGTATTTTTTTGTTACATTCCTTAATTCCAGCTTGTTTTCTGTATCCATATTTCCCCTTCTCTCCATACTATTTAAGAGACATCTGATAAATTCCCATATAAACCAATACTGCCGGAATCACAAATATCGTGATATTGACTATAATACTGGCAGTTACATTATGTATCTTTTTTGCAATAAATGTAATAATCACTGCAATCAGATATAATACAGACATTGAAACCACTATCATCAAAACGATGGCTGCAGTAATACTGATTTCAAATGGAAATTTCTCTGCCAACTCCAGACTGTGTACCGAGGCATTCCCATTGCTTAAATAATATTTTTCATTTATACCAAGTAGTGTAGACAGCATAACAGGAATACATATCATCACTTCTTCTATAAACAAGACACCATATTTACATCTTTGAAATTTTCCCCGTCCATTTTTCGTACTTTTAATAACACAACCACTATTCTGAACATTTTCACTGGAAAACAAAACAGATGCCATAATAGTTATAAATATAAGTTCCAAAAGGCAGTCAAGACTATTTCGTTCTGTGGCTGCTTCACCTATATAATGATTGTAACCAGTATTATTAACAATCCGGACATTCTCACCGGTTTTCGCATACTCCATTTGTTTATTAACATATTCAAGAAGAGATGTGGTACAATCTATAGCAGTCTGAAACTGTTTCATTTTTGCCTCGATATTCTGTAGCGCTATTCCATTTATATTTTCCTGATTTAACAAATCCACTTGTTCATCATACTTTTCCCTCCATATGCTGATTTCCTTTTCCAAATACTCTTTCTTTTCCATCGTTACGGGACCGGATATTTGCTCCATATACGCATTATACAAAGTTCCCTTATAGTCATAATATACTTCTTCTCCATCATATCGATAAACAGATATCAGTATGGAAAACACTATTACAATACACATCTTTTGGATAACTGTCTGTTTATATACCTCTGTAATAAACATATTTTCATAACGATATGGCTTGATTTTATAAGTTTTCAATTTGCTGTCACGGATTCCAAATGGTCTTTGTTTCCCCAGATAAATCAGTAATATGCAGAGCATAGTCAATAGCACTAAGGACACTGTACTCATCATAGTATATATACTTACCGGATAGCCCAGTACATTGAGATTCAGATAATTTCTTATACACCATTCTGCATCCATCCATGCAAACAAATTAACATATTTGAAGGCACTAAAACCACTATGAACATCGATATGGTAATAAGCAATATATTCTGCCACAAAAAATACTCCCATTACACCCAATACCTGCATATGTCCTTTTAAACTCAGTACCAGCATAAGAATAAATACACCAGTCAAAAATGCAATGACAAACTTCCAGAAAAATGACAGATACATAAACTCCAGTACATTTATCTTCATCGTTACTTTGCTGCATATTTCCATAGACTGAATGGGTCTGAAGACATCTCCGTATCCACTATAATACACTCCTGCAATAATGATATTTTCCAAATATAATGATGCAGCACTAAGAAAAGATACTACAGCCATAACGCCAGCTCGTTTTGCAGCCAGACTTCGTCTACCTCCGGGCATGGAATAGATTAACTCCCATAATCCCTGTTTCCTTTCATCCAGTATCACAACAACTGCTGTTATCACAAGAATAAGCATAATAAAATCAGAAAGATTATAATTACTGATTGCCTGAAATGCATCCTGAGTTCCATATTCCGGCATCACATCCTTTATTTTTTCAAAATCTTTTTTTGTCTTCTGGATATTCCGCCCTGCATAGGAATCATGGGAAAAACTCCCTTCATCCATCATCAGTTTATCTGCCTGTTCCAAAATATCAGCAATATATGTATGATATGAATCTATATATGAATAACTCGTGTATAAATCAGCCAAAACTGCATATTCCATATTCTTCTCATAATCAGAACTATAGGGATAGTTGAGAATATCCATTTCTTCCTGCAGCTTTTTGAGTGCAATCTGCAGATCCATATCTTTATATTCTTCATAAACCTTCTGACTAATTATTTTTAAACCTAACTCGAAATCTTTCCCATATAATTCTTCATTATAAACTTTTATTTCCTCGTCAGGTATTATCTCCGAATAAAACAAAAGACCATTAACTGCCAGAATAAGAAAAAACATGGAAACAAACCGTATATCCAGCAACACCCTTTTTAATTCCTGCATATAACACTCCTAATTCACTTCTTGAATATCACAGATACCATTTATCATTTCTGGTTTTTTCATATAACACAATCTCTGTGTCATACCATTTTCATTTGAACTTTGCCTTGATAAATAAATCCTGTCTTCATCCATTCCGCAAAGTAACTCATACACTCCATTTCCATTATTGTCCGTTTTAGCCAAAAAAACCACTGTCTGCTCATTTCCCTCATAATCATAAATATATAACCGTCCCCAGGTTACACTACTATCACTCATATCATCTGTAACATAATAAAAATAGAGAGAATCATTATCCGCATAAACAAAACTGCAATACCATCCATCATTCCCACTTATTTCAACAAATTCTTTGTTTTCATAGTTCTCCAAATCATAGCAGAAAACTTTGTCTGTCTGCTCTGTATAATTCGCATAATAGATTTTGTTATCTTGAACAGTGTAACCATATACATCTTCACCAATATCTGACAGCAATTCTACTTTATCACTTTCAATATTGTAACGATAAAGGGAACCGCCAATTGTATTCTTTTGTGGTATATTCATGTATATATAAGAACCAAATCCCTTGAGATTAATCACTATACTTGTACTCTCACATACTGCCGGTATAATGCACTCTGGTTCACCGGTTCCATCCAGGGCAGCCTTCCATATACAATTGCTTCCATTCAAATAATATGTGTCTTCAGTCATACCCGAATAAAACTGATAATAATAATATACATATCCTTTATGTATTATAAATTTACTTGTATAAAACGTATCATTTTCTTTATCTACATTTCCATCTTCCACAGGTAACAGACTTCGTACAGTTTCTCTCGTCGTTCCATCACATGCTATTTTTATAAAGGACATATCTTCTTCCTTTATGGTATATAAAAATCCATCATAATATATAAGGCCATTACCAAACCCCAGGTACGCATTACATGCTGTGTTATCATGATTGCAATCAGGCTTCGCACATAGTAAACCATTTTCTCCACTCTGCTTATTATAATACGTGAGATAATTTTGATCAGAAAAAAGAGTGTACATAATATTACCACTATCTGTTACACCATAACCATTATAAAAATCTGGATTAAAATCCGCCACAAAATCATAAGTTTGGTTTTTATCCACACTGCCAAATGCATCCGCATCTGATACTATCTCACATCCTTGCGGAGCTGCAATATACTCTATCCCATACTCAGCGATAGAAATCAAATCACTGTTTTTTTCTGTTCTCTTTTCACATGCTGTTATCACGCACACAGACATGATAAATATAAAGATTAACTTTTTTTTCATCCTTTGCCTTTCATTCCATATATTGTTTGGGCTTTCATTGCACGAAACTCGTGCTTAGCACGAGTTTCTCCTTGTTTTAAAATTCATCAAGCCTAATACTTTTTATCAATTGATACGTACTACCATCTCTATACCAACCTGTATTTATCAATTCATAAGGTACATATTGAATACCAGTTGCTGACGCTGTTGCTGCATTATGTCCATATCCTGTTTTACTATAAGTAGTAACGACCCCACCAACATTTACTTTTGCTTGTACTGTATCTTTTAAGTACCAAGAAACTGAAGAAGAGCTATTGGTATATGTTGTAGTTCCCGTCACACTTCTTTTTCATAAATACCTTCTTTCTGCTATTGTAACGCACAATAGACTTATTTTCTCTTATCTTGTTTTTTCAACCCTTTTTATTTATTTAAGTTCTAAACTCAAACTTTCTTCTGTTTTCTCCCCATCTGCATTCTCAAGATACAATATCAGTTCACAACTGCCTATTGTATTATATTCCTGAAAACACACTTCGAAAGAATTTGTTACCCCGGATGCTAACGAATAATCATTTTCTCCTACCAGTCCTACTGTCACATCCAGCTCTTTTGTTTCCCCATTATCCAATTGACAAATTAATTTTCCTGTCTTCTTTACCGTAACTTTATCTTCCAGGCCATTATAAATACGGACATAACAGCCTTCCTTGCTTAAGGAACCACATATATACGATATTGTTGGCTGGTCAGTTTGATCTGTCAGCATGGCTTTAATATTTGCCATATCCATGAACGCATCAAAAGTCATACTACTCTCTTCGTCTATCTGGAAAAAAGCAACAATCCGGGATATTTTTACCATCTCTTCCCTCTGCTCATACCATATCTGTATGAATGCATTTTCTTTCTCTGCAAATGGCAATTTTACGAGGAAATCCTTTTCCCGTTGTTCAATCGTATAAGAAAATGGCTGAAAATCACTTAACCGAATATTTTCCTCTTTCTCAATTATTTTTTCTAAGTCTTCATATGACAGTTGCTCTGAAGATAAACTATCCACTGACAGTTCTTCCGATGCAGTTCCCTGATAAGTAACTCCATTTGCAACGATTCCTGTCGTCTTAACACCACGTTCTAACCCACTTCCCAACAGCAACTCTTTGATACTGCTTTCATCCAGATGACTCAGATTATCTTCTGTAAATGTAGTTGCCGATAATAA
>JAXFDY010000125.1:0-5129 GCA_034172985.1 Lachnospiraceae bacterium | reverse complement strand
GGATTTGAACGAGATAATCAATCCAGTGTTGTTTTCCACTAAAGAATGGAATGAGAATCATTTTACCATGTTTAATCATAATGTCATGAATGAGGGAATTGCGATATGATCAAGGGATTAAATGATGAAAACAGAAGGAGTCTTCCTTCATTGCTAATTCGATGTGCGAGTGAATTTTATTGGTTTAATAAAGAAGTTTTAGATTATGATTGTGGTTACCAACCAATAGTTGGTGTTTTGAAACGATAGTATATATAGATTGAAAAAGTAGGTCTAATTCATTCAAAATAGAGTCTTATGGAAGTTTTTTCTGCTATAATAACATTATCTCTAATAATATCTTGCGTGGTAATACTAATTGCAAGGTTATTTACAGAAAGGATAGATTTTTTATTTGTTTTTTCTTGGACAGTGGCAGTGGTAATTTCATTGCTGTGGGTTATCGGAGATGGTGGCACTTTTGGTATAATTGCTAAATATGATGTTTATGCTTTAAGCATAATAGTATTCCTTTCTGTTTTATGTTATGCTCTATACAGTTCTATAGTTCAATTTTCAAGTTTCCATATAGAAGATTCTTGTTTAGAAAGAGGTTGTATAGTTTTTGTGCTACCATTTCTTATAGGAACATTGTTTGGCGGTTTGGATAATGAAAACGGAGGTTATAAGAGAAATTTATATGATTATGAGACATATGAGGAAAGGTATTGTGTTGTTTATCATTTATGTTATGAAAAGCCAGCTAATAGAATTTCAGAGATAGTTGAGTTTGCGAAAAAGCTGCGAAATGAAGATTATAGATTGAAGGCATATTATAGATGTATGTTTTTAATAGATAGGAATTCAACAGAAGACGGATATAAAAAGTTTTCTAATGCTTTAGGGCTGAACAATAGTGGAATTATTGTTTTGTATGAAAACAGAGTTTGGCAGGTTGTATTTTATTTTGTAATTCTCATATCATTAATGATAATAATTTTTATGTTGCTCCTAACAAAGTTAAAAGATAAGAATTCAAATCTATTACGAGAAAGAAATCTTCTTCAATGTAGATTAGATGTTATTGAAAGGAGAAATAATCAAGATACAAAGACAAATGTCACGTCTTTATACAGTAAAAAAAATTAGAATAATTTTTATCATTAGCGCCCGTTAACTTCGGGACACTAATGTCCTGTTTTAGAAGTTTTACATTAGAAACGAATGAATTCATATGTTCCATTCCATACCAATTTAAGCATTCATACAAAATACTTTTTATCTTTTCATTTCCATAGGATAATAAGCAGTGTATGGCGGTTGGATTAATGCGCAATTTATAGGTAAAGTGTATCGAAGTCTTGCTAATTCCTCTGTTTTGTTATCGTAAACATGATTTTTTAAGAAAATAATAATGAAATTCTTTGGCAGTAAAATTAAAAATTAGTACTTTTGCATAAATAAAACAATAATCTAAAATATAAATATATGGGAATAGCATTATCCTTAAGTGGAGTTATTGTAATGTTAGCATTTTATCTCTTTTTGTATGTAAACAAGAAGGATGAAAATGAATTGTTGGACCAAAGAAGAGTAATTGAGGAATTTCCTACGGTTATTTCTTCTTTAGGTGTGTTTTTTACTTTTTGTGGCATTGCATACGGATTGTATAAGTTTGATGAGTCAAATCTTGATATTAGTGTTCCTGACTTATTAGATGGTATGCAGACTGCATTTTTTACGTCTGTTGTCGGAATGTTTTTTTCTGTTATTCTGAAATTGCAAATTAACTATAGATACGATAAAATAAAGAGTGCAGATAAGAAAAGTTTGGATAGAGAGATGTTGGCAGCTGTTAATAAGATGGTAAGCAATACAGACGGACTTAAAGACGCACTTGAAAGCAATAGTACTAAGATTATCACCGAAGCAATGACTCAAATAACAGAGGCTTTCAGGAATGAAATGTCTTTGGTATCAAAAGAAATGCAGAATGTGGTAAATAAACTTGTTCAGGAAAATTTTGAAGAACTTAATACAAGTGTTGGAAATATGATTTCTTGGCAGAAAGATAACAAGGAAATGATTTCAGAATTGACCGACAATTATAAGATAGCGGTCAAAAACTTTGAAGATTCTTCTGCTGCTTTAAAAGATATGACCGAATCGACAAAAGAACTTGTAAAAGAAGATGGAGATTTAGCTAATATTGTATTTGCATTGAAAGAAGTAATGATTGATGATGAAAGATTTAAGGAAATAGTTAGTAATCTTGCTACTGCAGCACACTACGCAAAGAAAAATCAAGATGAATGGAGAGACACCATACTTCGACTAAATGATTGGCTTCAAAAGCAAAAAGGATTCTACGAATGTGTAAATGCACTTATCGTTAAACTCGATGAGATAAATAAACAACGAGATTTTAACGAACAATTCTGGCAACAGACAAGAGCAGGGATGAATGCAGGGGTAAACATTATTTCTAATGCTTCAACAAAATTAAAGAAAGATCTTGAAGAAATAGATCGTGCGTTCTATGATAGATTGAATCAAACTCTAAGCGAATTAGATAATTGTATAAGAACCATAATTAACAGAAGATAGTATGGCAAAACATAATATATGGATTTCCGTATCTGACCTTATGACTGGTCTGATGATACTTTTCATGTTTATTGCTATTGCATATATTAGGAAAGTACAGAAAAGCACATCTGTACTTAGTGATTATGTGGAAACAAAAGATAGATTGCATGAGAAGTTGGTTAAGGAGTTCGAGGGAGATACAGTACGATGGGACATGAGTATAGGTAAAGACTTATCAATGAAGTTTAAAAATCCAAGCACTTTGTTCGAGTCAGGCTCTGCTGAATTAACTCCAACATTTAAGGAAATACTCAATGAGTTTATACCGAGATATTTCAATATACTTATAAATGACGAGTTGAAAGATGATATTATGGAAATCAGAATAGAAGGGCATACTGATGATGTTCCTTATCCTCAGTTAGATAAAGACCCGTATATTGCTAATGTGATTTTGTCGCAGAAGAGGGCGTTAAGTGTATTGGTGTATATAAGGAATCTTACATCTTTTAGTGAATATTCTCAAGAAGAGAAAGAAACTCTTGAATATTGGATCACTGCTAATGGGTTGTCTTATGGAAAATCTCTTGATAATCAAGGTCAATACGCATATATAACAAACGAGAGTATAGACAAGGCAAAATCACGTCGTGTAGAATTTCGTATCGTTACTAAGGGAGAAGAAATGTTAGAAAACTTTGTTAAGAAAAATGGAAAATAATCTATATATTTTTAGAGGACTAATAAGTTGGCTTAAAAGAAAAGGGTATTCAGTTGATAAAACACCTGAATGGCAAGTTATTCGCAAAGATTTAACTAGAGAAGAATTATCCAGATGTGTTGAGTTTACCGAGGAAGCTGCTATATATACGGATAAGAACAACCATACTTGGAAAGGATATGTATATAAAAAATATTTCTCTTTTGGAAAAGATAAACCAAGAATGCACTTATATGATTGCTCTACGCTTATTAATTATGGTAGAGGCGAATACGTCTTCACAAACTCAGATACTATTATTTGTTATGACACTTCCAATAACAACAAAGAATGCCAAGTTCATAATCCTAAAATGTGCCGTCATTGTATTCGAGTTAGAGAAAGTATTGGATGGGAAACATATAAGGATGCAAAAGATTTCATCAAGAAGGTATATAAAGACAAAAAACTTACAGAAGAATACCTTATTAACAAATGGGGATATACAAAAGACTGGCATCATATTCGATACGATTTTGTGCGTAAACATAATTACAAATGTGATAAATGTGGAATTATTTTTGACTCACCATTAGATATGCAATATCTTAATGTTTATCACAAAAACGGTGATAAGTCAAACAATAATGAAGATAATCTTATCTGTATGTGTATTAAATGTTATAGTAAGAATAATATCTTAAATAAAACAGAAAGTCAGATATTAAATAGTTATAATAGAAAGATTTATGGACTAGAAATTGGGAGCGAATATGACAAACGTAAATCCAATATACACAAAGAGCCCAATCTATTTGACGGTTTCTTTGATTAATAGAAAATTTGAAGGAATATAATCGAGATACTGTCGTACCCTTGCCCTCATAAAACTCCAGTTCATGAGGATATTGATGGGGATTATTTCCATTGAGAAGTGGCTGTTATTCGGGAGTTATTTCATCTGAAACATGTATGACATCATTATGGATTTCAGATAATCTGTTTGTGGAATTGTACGATTTGTCAAATAACTATGGTATAATTGAAATAAGTTTTGTATCTTTGCCCACGGTAACTGTCGGTACGTTTTTGTCCCTGTTGACAAAAAACATTGGAAGTATGATTTCCTTATCGTCCCAAATCAATGAAGAGTATGCGTCTTCTGCCATAAATACCACATATTTAGGATATGCAACTTGAGCTAATGCCGCCATAAATTTTATTTTGAATTGTTCATAACCATGTCATATAAAATAGAGTCAAGCGCGTCTGTAGAGGCCACAGTCTGCTCAGGTCGGAAATGACCAATTGTTTTGTTATAATAGTCAGCTAACTTTTGGGCATAATCA
The DNA here is from genome assembly GCA_034172985.1 of Lachnospiraceae bacterium. Taxonomy (GTDB): domain Bacteria; phylum Bacillota; class Clostridia; order Lachnospirales; family Lachnospiraceae; genus CAG-303. The sequence goes on along the minus strand of JAXFDY010000125.1, from coordinate 512 downwards.
ACAAGTTGATTGTCAATTGAAATCATATTTACTTCAAGTCCCTCTTTCTTCATTTCGATGATTTCCTCTATCTTGGTCTTGATTGTCTTTTCCGATACCATTGCATCTACCAAATCCTCAAAACATACTGGAGGAAGAGTGCCTTTTTGTTCAATCCATCTACACGCCAATACACCGCGTAGATAGTATAGGAATCTTTTGACGTTAAAGACATCACGTTGCAAATAGCGTTCATTGTGTTTGTTATAAATTCTATTATAGTGATACATCGACTTGACAGGATGAAAATAATCAGCCTCTATCTCTGAAATCCGTCTGGCAAACTCTTTGTCCATATAGTAGATTTTTGGAGAATGCAACCACTCGAAAACCGTAGTGTTTCCCTTACTTAATAATTCCAAAGCTTTGCGCAACTCCCAACCCGACAGATCGACATCATCATTGTACATATATTCTATGACATCGCGTTGCTCTTTAACCTTAAAATACCACTCGGGCTTATGTGCATATAT
>JAXFDY010000190.1:0-8786 GCA_034172985.1 Lachnospiraceae bacterium | reverse complement strand
CACGAAAAATATCACCTGACGATACAATTTCAAAACCACGTGCAATAAGTTCTTTTCCCAAACTCGATTTTCCACTTCCAAGATTTCCTGTTAAACTTAAATTCATCGTATTTTCCTCCAAGATTCTAGTACAGATATTATGAGTTACCCGACAAATGAGCCTGATGTCGATTTTTTCGTGCTTTGCACTCTCAAAATCGACGCAAACATTCGAAATTCGCTCATTTTTCTGCGAAAAATGGCTACTTTCTCATGTTTGGCGGGACCCATAGACAGAAAAATACATGCAAGCATGTATTTTATATCCATTTGTCCCTTGGCTCATATTATACTACAGGTATTTTTCCGGTGCAAGTGGAAAGATATAAGCACGATTCAATATAATCAACTACAGATGGGGATAGCTTTCTTTCATTGTTCCGCTATGAAACTATATTTCTTTTAAAATTGTTAATGTATGCGAAATTCCTTCCAAAATAGAATACTCTCCTTTCCATCCTAAAGATTCAAGCTTCTTACTATTTAAAACCTGTTTTTCAATAAATGTTCTGTTGACCAAATCAACTTTATCAGGTTTCACATATACAACCTTTTTACCAGAGCATTCAGCTATTATTTTGGCTAATCCCATAATCGTTGTCCTTGCATCCGGATTCGCAATATTATATGCCTGACCTTTGTTTCCATTAAGCAAAACGGTTATTATCCCAGAAGCACAATCGGCAATATAACAATACGAACGCATCTGACTACCTTCGCTCTTCATAACTATATCTTCATCATTTAAAACGTTACGAATAAATTGTGCATTTGCCCTGCTGTCATCAGGAGTCATTCCTGGCCCATATGTATGACAAGGACGAACAATCACTGTTTCTAACCCATATTGGTTCGCGTAAGATGAACACAAGGTTTCAGCTATTCTTTTACTATTTGGATAACTTGAGCGTGAAGCATTAATATCCAAATAACCACTATACGACTCCTCAAATGATTCAAGATTTACATTTCCCTGTCCATATACTTCTCCTGAAGAAATATAACAAAAACGATGTACTTTATATTCATCCGCATATTTCAGTAAATTATATGTTCCAACTACATTTCCGACAATTGTTCCAACCGGATCCGAATTAAATGCCATTGGATGAGCATTACTTGCAGTATGAATTACATAATCTACCTGAAAATCAAACATTATAGGCTTCATTAGATCATACTTGACATAATGAAGGTAATCTGTTTTTATACTATCAAAACACGTTTCCAAACGTTCGATATTCCGTCCTGCAGCAAATACGTTGATAGTTCCTCCATTTAAATTGTATTGCATCAACATGTCTACCAGAAAAGAGCCTATCATTCCTGTGGCTCCAGTGATTAGAATTTTCTTATAATTTAACTTTTCGATACCGATTGATGCTGAAATTGCTCTTCTTAAATCTTCTTTATAGGTTTTACTTACTTGCAAACTCATATTTTATCCTTTCAACCAATCTGCCCGTTTTTCCATAAGTAGAGCTTTAAAAATATCAATATCTTCTACGGTTGTTAACTTAATATTTTTTTCAGAACCTTTAGAAAAATAAACTTTTTCGCCCATCTCAATTTTTAATGTACAAGATGCAATGGAATTTGTGATTCCTGCCTTGAGAGCTCTCCTATGTAAATCACATATATCACCAAGATGAAACCCCTGTGGTGTCTGTGTTCTTTTAAGTCTATTTCTAGGATAGCTTCCAACAGACATTTCTCCATCTTCTGTTTGAAGCATTGCTTCAGCACATGGTATAACCGCTATAGCATTTCCTTTCTCTTTAGTCACTCTAATACAATCGGATATTATTTCAGCAGAGACCATCGGTCTAATAGCATCATGAATTAATACAACATCTTCCGAAGTAAAATGCTTTTCTAACTCATACACACCGTTTCTTATAGAATCCTGCCCATTCTTTCCTCCCGGAATTATATATCCGAGTTTTGTAATATTAAACTGATTAGCATATGCCTGAAGAACAGATTCCCATCCTGCTATACATACAACTGCAATCACATCCACTTCAGGATGCCTCTGGAATACTTCAAGTGTATACATAATTACCGGTCGTTCATATACCGTCAAAAATTGTTTAGGAATTTCTTGCCCCATTCTATTTCCGGAGCCTCCAGCAATAAGCAACGCTATATTCATACTTTACACCCCCATTTTAATCATTTAAACAGTACTCTTTATAAGATTTGTTAGTGTCAAAAAATATGCCACCATGACAATTATCTTCCATTACAAATTTATGATAATCCCCATATCGATTGGTTAACGCTTCATCATATCTTTCTCCGACAGGAATGTACATAAACTCAAATGGTAAATCTATTAATTTCTCATAATCTCTTCGTAATTTAAAATGCTGTCTATTTTCAAATTGAAAGGATAATGTTGAAATATACTTTGTTCTTTGATTGCAATTATATTTTGCACATTCATTCTCAAATTTTTTATAGTATTTTAATGACAAGACATTCATAAATCTATTAAAAAATAAATATATAACTTTTTTCAATAAATTCTTTACCGAACTTCTAGCTGGCATATATCTTGTAGAAAATTGGGAACAAAAAAGAGCCATTTTTTTATATTTGATAACTTTTTTTTCTTGTTTTTCCAGCAATACTTTCTCATCCGACACCGAATCCAACGGAAAAATATCGATAAATATTCCCTGATTAAATGAAAAATCACATTTTTTCTCAGCAATTAAAATTCCCGTAGTCTGACTATTCCTTAATTGTGCATGTCCTCTTAAACTTCCGCGATCAGTATATTCTGTCTGAAAAAAATAAGGCTCCTTAAATTCATCCTTTCCAACCTTACAAAGCTTCTCATAATCATCCCTAAACATCATCATATCTATATCATCATCCCAGGGAATAAAGCCTTTATGGCGCACTGCCCCGAGCATTGTTCCCCCACTAGCAAATATTTTTATGTGATGTTTTTTACATACTCTAAGAAGCTCCGCCAACAAATCCAATTCAACAGCCCACACCTCTTTCCTTTCATGCGTAACCGTATATCCACACCGAATTTCCTCATCAAGGAATCCATCTGGGAGTGTTATTTTCAAATCAACCATTATTTTTCTCCTTTTCTAACCACAGTTTTTATTATTTCACAAGTCCACTTATCTCTCAGTAAGACAAGAAGTAGTCCATACACTACCGCTCCGACCATAACCTGAGCTACCACAAGAACTAACGAATTCACTTGAATATTATTCATCAAATACACCACAACAAACATCCCGATTCCCGCAATCAATTTTTTTGCCCCAGTATCAATCAACAATTTAATATTTCCATAACCATCACTAAATTTTACATATAAAACAGTGATTACTGTTTCCGCAATCACCGAAGCAACTGCTGCACCATAAGCACCAAACCTAGATATAAACAACAGGTTCAAATACAGATTTACAACAGCACCCACAATCAGGTAATTTGCACTTTGTTTCCTTTTTCCACAAGGAGTATAATATTGTGAACCAAGACAATTGCTGATTCCGATAATCACAATTATCGGACAGAAAATATACAACAAACCAACTACCGGATCATATCCAGGTCCAAAGAACATAGGAACAAATGACTTTGCAACTCCCATTATTCCAAAGCAACAGCCAAATCCCATAAAAAATATAAATTCAAACGATGTTTTTATTCTTTGATGTATCTCATCAAATTGTTTTTCAGCAAACAGATAGGAATTTCTTACACCAACAACTGCATTGATTGATGTAAATACAATGCTTTTTGCCAAATTAATGATTTTTTCCGCCTGTTGATAATATCCGTTTTGAGTAACATCACTTGTGATTAATCCCAAAAGTGTCTTATCTAGAACCGTATAAACAGATGTAGCTATCGTTGGAACAAAGTATATTAAAGTTTCTTTAAAATGTTTTTTTAACTCTAATTTTTTTGGATTGACTTTAATCAAATACCGTTTCATATATGGCCAAAGTGAAAAGTTTGAAATCAAATTTGAAACTGCAACAATAAATATATATAAAAGAAGATCTTTATTTGATTTAATAAAGATAAATAAACATAAAATGCCCAGTATTTTAAAAATCGAATTACGAATGACAGTAATTTTAAATTGTTCCATTCCGTTAAAAAACCACGAGATATCAAATACTGATGCAATAATCCCAATGGTCAAAACCATATAATAAATACGGTATTTTGTGGTGAAAAAAATCAGCCAGAACCATCCCAACAATGCAACAGTCGTCGTAGTAATAACCATCAACTCAATTTCCCAAAATAATTTACTTCTTTTATATGGGTCATGTCGATTCATAGATATTTCACGCGCACCATAAGAAAGCGTCCCCAGCACAGCAAACATGAGAAAATATTGCTGGACTGATGCTGTATAGCTTTGAATGCCAATACCTTCTGCTCCAAGAACTCTAGAGACGTAAGGTGCAGTAATAAATGGTGTCAATACATTTAGTATTTGGTATATTATACTATATAGAAAATTCTTCTTCACGCTAGGCTGTTCTTGCATACTCTTCATTTCCTTTAATTTTTGATTTTCTTACTTTGCACTTATGAAACGAATATGAATCTAAGCTTTGTATGATTAATAATCCACGTCCCCCCAAGTGCCCAAAAAAGTTTTAATATAAATGTTTGAATAAATAAGTGTTGATTAAATCCATACATACCCAATAGTAAATTCCATGGAATCATATTGAGTTCAATTAGATGAATACAAAGAATCGTTAGAGAATTTTTTCCAAGCCATTGCCATACACTCCATATCCACCTATACTTCATATGTTCGTAGACATACTTCACAATAAAAATTACACAAATTGCTCCGCATTCCCCTCCTATAAAATCGAAAGCACCATTTGGATAACAGTTTCTTACAATTGACAAACTCGGATTTCCATGAATAATTTCATTTATCCAAAAAACTAGCGCAGACGTAAATATCACTTTCTGATAATTTCCCTCAAAAGCATTATATCTTCTCAGCAATACACCAAAATAAATAAAAACAGTCGCTGTCATTGCTGCCTGTATGCTCCAAGGCAACCAAAAAATCTTAGAAGAAAAATAACCAATCAAAGCCACAAAAATTATCCATATTAAAGGAGTTCTTGTCTTTCTAACCTTTTGAACAATGTATGTACCCAAAATCAACGCTAGTAAAAACCAAATCGCACCAATTTGAATAATCTGAAATGGTGTGTCATGATTTGTTCCTGCTCCATATAAAGACGCATAAAGCCATCTTCCCAAATCTAACAAAAGATCACAAACATTTTTATGCCCTATCAGAATTCCAAATAATCCCTTTTCAATGCTCAAGGCCATTATACAGATGCATGTGAAAATATATGGTGGCAGTAATTGTTTGATACGTTTAATCAGTTCTTCTTTTGGAGACCTTCTTTCAGATAAAAAATAGCCACTTATCAAAAAAAATAGTGGCATATGGAAAGAAAATACAAATCTATTTATCGCTGAATTTTCCATATGGCCAATAATTACACAGATAATACCAAATCCTTTAGCAATATCCATATAATCCAGCCTTTCTTTTTCCTTAATGCATTCTTCCATTGCTTCCTCCACTCTTTTATCTCAATTCCTTCATTATACACTCCAAACACTCAAACATACTAAGACAAAATCATAATAATCATCGATAGGTTCATTATAAATAATTTTTTTCTAATCTAACCTGTATATCTACAAAGTGTCAAGTACTTATACATAAAAATATTGTATACGGTTTGTATTCACACAAACTCAGTTAACATATTCAAAATCAACTAGGCTGTACTGTATATAAAGTTTTTCTTTACACTTGGTTCTACCATAATTTAATTTCCCATCTATCTTTCTTACCTGCTTACATGAAGCCATCTGTAAATAATAAACCTACATTTCCTAAGAACTATAATTCTACGAACTTTTGTAGAATTATATATTTCTCTGGAAGCTTGTTTTAAACAGTTATCAAAACTGATTAATTCTTTCTTAGTTTTCTTACACACAGGTCCTGATAATAAAATCATATACTGCGTATCTGCCATTTCAGAAATGGCTCTTCTTAAATATTCTTTTTTCTCAGGAACAGTATCTAAATTTCTATAAAAATCTATTAGATGATGAAGCACTTTTAAATGCTGATTTCTTCGCTTCCACAGATTTATCCGATTCATACTCTGCTCATCTGTTCCTACTCTATATACATAGATAGGAGTTTTAAGAAATTCTATCGTGTTTATATATGGTACAGGAAAACAGGTATATTCCACATCAACATAAAATAGATGTTCCTGCAACTGAATCCTGTTTTTTCTTAAAATATCTGTTTTTATGGTCATTCCATGCATTTGGATTCTTGGCAGAACTGAACATATCTCATTAAAATTATATTGACCATCATAATTTTTAAATGAATCGACTATTGTCTTTTGTAAGCTATTGTTATCACAACTATAAAATGGTGATATTACCAAATCTGCATCTGTACTTTTTAGAAATCTGACCAACAATGGAAATTGTTCTGATTCTACCCAGTCATCGCCGTCTACAACTTTAAAATATCTTCCTTTTGCTTCCTGTATTCCCCTATTAATGGTGGAGCCGTGTCCCCCATTCTCTTTATTAATTACTCTTACAATATCCGGATATTCCTGAGCAAATGTATCTGCTATTATTTTTGTTTTATCCCTGGAACCATCATTAATAATGAGCAGCTCAATATCATTGATAATCCCATGATCTGCCAAAAAAGATTCAATCCCCTGACCAATATATTTTTCCACATTATAAGCTGGTATCACTATACTGATTATTTTATCCATTACTCTTATTTCTCCTCTTATCATATCTTGTTTAAAAATCCATCTTATTATCTTGAGTATTTTCCACCTCAAAAACCCAATTTATATGTTTTTTAACTTCGAGAGACAAAATCCAATCAGAAGTTATCAATTAATTACTGCTGAACTAATTCAAACTATCTGATTTCACCTGTTATAGTTTTAACGCCATAATACTTGGCCATTCCTACATTTTGCCACGAATCAAAATCTGTCTGTAAATCACCCTCCTTGATAAAGCAACAATACTTAGTAGTTCCAAGAATACTTGGCAAACTAATATCCAATCCCTCGCTATTTTCAAGAATCACTTTGCGCTCTTGATATGCAGTATAAACAATTTTAACATCAAAATATGCATTAATATACGTTGAAAAAGTCATAAGAATCATTGTGACCAGTAAGATTCTTATATTTTTTTTTAATTTCAGTGAAATCAAATTTATATTTCCGTATAAACCACATATCCCGATTACTAAAAAAACCAACGGGCCACTCCAAGTACGTTCGGGAAAAAATGGGGCCAGTATCATAGAATAAACAGATACTATAAAACCCACAAAATATATAATTACTGAATCAAATTTCTTTATTGTCTCTTTTACAGATATAAACTTCATTTGTTCTAATACAACAACCAGCATTAAACTTAATATTATCATCAACAATCCAAAATAATCAAACATGTCTGATGTAAACAAAATACATCTTTTAATACAATCTATTATACTCCCATTTCCGCCAACTTCTGATAAACGAGATAACTCTCCTTCTGAAAATATCATCGCACAACATCCAATAATATTTCCAAGAAACCCAGAAAACATCCAGCCGTTATATGTAATTCCTTCCATCTTGTATAACATCATGTACATAATAATAATACAAATCAATGCCACACTATTATTTTCATTAGTCCATCCGGCTAATATTCCACAGCAGAACCACAAGATACACATAACTATCTCTTGCACTATACATAGTGAGCCTTCCCGTTTTTTTAATTTATTTCTATATGGTATCAAAAAAAATAGTATAATCAAAATACCATATAAATAATTTGATGCCCCGGTAGTCCACAGAAAACTTTGTCCGAACGCAGGTGCCTGTAAAAATAATGCCATGAAAATAAAACATAACACTTTAACATCACTTTTCTTTATCGTTCCTTTTGAATGATAATACATCATAAACCCTAATAAAAGAAACGCTATTGTGTTAATAATATCAAACCGTTCTTCCCCTAACCACAAAAAAATCTGAGCTAAGGTATGAGTAACAACTCTACCATTCATTGTTTGGTAATGTATTTTTTGCGACTGAACAATATCTATTAATGAATCAATTTTATAACCAGTATTAAAAGAAAAAGAATATGAATAATCATCCGCATAAAGTGGTGTATAATAATTTAGCATATATATACATACACCCACAACAGCAACCAAAAAACATATTGATACTTTTGATATATTTACTCTATTTGATTTAAACATATTTTTCCTCTTTCTTATAATTTGAAATCATTTTTCTCTTGTAATTGCTCATTATAAAATATTATCCCTAACTTTTATCACCCATCTACACATTCCGTTATAGAGGTGAATATTCATGCAAAACAGCATCATCTGTAACCGGCATTTCATCTCTCTCGTGTTGTTTCTGTGACGTTCAATGAATGTTCGACAACGCTGATAAGAGTCTTGTACTTCTTTTTCGCCCCAACATTTCTCATTTTCTTTGCTCATATAATAATACTGACACATACACCCCTTAACAGCCATAAACATCCATTTGTAATTCCCACTCTGTTCAAAATACTGTGCCCGTTTTAAATATGCTTCTATTACATCTATATATAATTTG
>JAXFDY010000167.1:0-4286 GCA_034172985.1 Lachnospiraceae bacterium | reverse complement strand
CTTAAGGATGAAGGAGTTCGCCAAATCCTTGTAGATAAGGAGACTGGGGTTAACTATCTTTGTTGGAAATCTGGATATGGAGCGGCTATTACACCTCTTCTGGATTCAGAAGGAAAAGTCATAGTTACAAAGTAAAATCGGGAGTTATTTCATACGTTGTATATGAAAAATATCATGAAAAACAAGAAGGCAAAGAATATTTGCGTTAAAAAATAGAAATGTAAAAGGCTAATTGCTTGTTAATTTAGTAAATACATATAAAAATGTAATTGTAAGGAGGTAAGAATATGCAATTAGGTCAGGCGATTGTACAAATCAGAAAGGAACGAGGGCTGACACAAGAAGCTTTTGCAAAAATGTATAGTGTAACAAGGCAAACGGTTTCGAATTGGGAGAACGAAAAAAGCTATCCAGATTTATCTACATTAGTAAAAATTAGTGATGAGTTCAATGTTTCTCTTGACGTTTTATTGAAAGGAGATTTTCGTATGGTAAAAGATATTGATAAGAAGATAAAAAAACAGCCATTCTATATAGGAATTATAATCGGTTTAGTCATTATTGTTGTTGCTTTATTTTCCTTTATTTACGCCAATAACAAAAGGATTAGTGATACTACAAAAGACTATGCAGATTTGATGTTAAATTCTGCGGTATCAATAGAGATACATGACGCTCAAAGCGACGAGCTGATAACAAAATATGGAGATAAAAGTAGTATAGATAAGGTCAATGCTATTTTAGATATCAAGAATTGGGAAAAAGTAGATAATATAGATAAAAACATCAATCCTATATACACCTTAGAATTATATTATGATACTACGAAGCAAGATACAAACGATGATATAAAAGAGATTACCATTTACAGTAATGGAGAATATGTTTCATTTTTTACTACTTCACCAGGAGGAGTTAAACAAAACTATAAAACTAATATTGATATTACGGAATTAATAGACAAATAATATCTTAGATAAATTCAAGTTTGTATAATTAAAGCACTGGTTAAATCACACATTATCCCAGTGATTTTTGACCAGTGCTTTAATACCATCATGAATATTAGTGTTTGAATCTCCATCCAGAAATGTGACAACCCGAAAGCCGATATCCGCATATTTCCTACGTTCAGCTTCAAATTCTTCCTGTGAAGAAAAATCATTGCGCAAGAGATAATACGTTGGCTTCCGCAAGGTTATCACATCCTTTCTTTTAAATTTTCTATAACTATCATATAAAAAGTGGACAGTTTTCGTGTCTGTCCACTTTAAAATAATTTTACCGTTCGCGATCTGAATGGGTTAATTGTCCTCGTTTTGCCAGTTCCAGTATTTCTGGTGGAATACGATTCATCAGATTCTGGAGATTTTCATAGTCAGCTCTGAGTCTGACATCATCCATTTTCTTTCGTATACTGCTGGACGTTGCTTCTTTTACCTGTCTGCTTAAATCCTGTGTCTGCCTTTTTAATGATACATTATCTGACTTTAAGGAACTAATCGTCTTATCATATTTCCGAACCTGTGTCTGAAAGTTCTCCATTGCGGGGAAAAACTTCTGTAAAAGTTCCACTGCTTTATTTGTATTTTTACCGGCATTAAAGAGATTTGTATTTTCCAGTAAATCAGTAATCTGCTTGGCCTGTCGGGTTAGATGTGCTGCTTCTTTGAAAAGTCGTGGTGGAATATGTTCACGCCCAGTCATGCTGGCGGCTTCTCCACGTTCCAGATCTGGATATTTTTCTACCATGTGTTTCCAGAACTCATCCTGCCACCAGGTCAGCTTTTCCTTATTTCCAAGAATCTCTTTTGCACAGAGCCTCCCATCTTGGGTTATCGGGACAAAGGAAAGGTGCATATGTGGAGTTTTCTCGTCCATATGCACCACAGCCGAAAGGATTGTCTCTGAATCCTGATATTTCTCTATAAATTCCAAAGCTGTTTGGAAATACGCTCTGATTTCACTCTTTTTCTTACCTTTGAAAAATTCCGGTGTAGCGGTAATTAGAACTTCAACAACACGTACACTATCTTTGCGTGTCCGGCATCCGTATTCTTCAATCAGTCGATTCGACTCTGCCCGGTACTTCCCGACTGGTTCAATGAAATGATAATTCAAATTTCTTCGACTGTTGTCTATATCAGGATTACTGGCATATTTTTCTTTTTTCCGTTCATTGTGAGCTTCAATATTGCTGATTTCAGGTCCTTTGTATTTTGCAAATCTTAAAATACCGTATTGTGCTTTTTGCATTTGTACTTCCTCCTTTCCCAAAAACAGGCTAACTGTCATATTATTTTGACAGCCAACCTGAAAAATATATAATGTGTAACTTACATTGAATTACTACGTACATACGTACCAGATTAATTTGTCCATTCTTTCGGTACGTACGTACACTGGGAAGCGTCCATAAAACCATCTGTATAGGACGGCTTTGTAATAACCTTTACTCCCGTAAATCCCCATACTCGTCTCCCAGCAGAATTTTTTATTGTATTGCAATGTTCCAGATTATATTTTGCTTGAACAGCAATCATAGCATCTGAGAAACTACGATTTTTTAATGCAGTCATGGAATTTTCTTCACACCAGAGCCGATAGCTCTCATACAGTTCTTTGGAACTTGCACTTGCCTCTGCCTGAAAGCGAATATATCCTTCTGATTCTAAAAACTCCAGTACATTGTTATTGTCCCGTTTCACATTTTCACGATTCGCCTTAATACGGGGACTTTCTGTAAATTTAAAATTCTGACGGACTAACCGTTGTAGTCCTTTAAACGCCCAGAGAAAAATACTTTCGGCTTCCTTCTTCATTTTTTCTGCCAGATAAGGATCATCTACACGATCAGCAGGTTTCTCCTTTGCTGTCAGTACTAATTGCCTTCGGTAAAATCCATCACTACGGTCATACAATGCCTGTAAATCTCCATTGCTGAATGCAAGCAGTCTGGAAAAAAGCCACCCCTGATAACTTTGCTTTCCTTTACGCTCTAAGTCCATTTTCCCCTGAGCAGTAACAATGGATTTCACATAACTGGTCTGTTTCAGGGCTTCCATTCGCATATCATCATCTACACACAATAAAATATGCTCAAGGTCAGCTCTGGCAAAGCGGTTTTCAGAAATTTTACCGATACTACCGTCTTTCATATTTGAGCCTAACAAGCTGTTCAGAACAGCACCAATCTGTGATTTACCCTCTCCGCCATTTCCTTTTATAATCATCATCCGTTGTCCCTTGTTGCTTGGAATCAGGCAATACCCTATGAATTCCTGTAAAGTTGGAATATCTTCCGGGTAGAGCAGTTGATCTAAAAATGACAGCCATGTAGAAGCTTCTGGTGCATCTGGATTATAATTGACTGGAAGACGCATTCGTACAATATATGGTTTTTCAGGGATAAATGTGCCATCTATATATATCGTTCCATTTGCAAGATGGATTTTATTGGCTTCTGGTGGAAAATCCTCTATATAAGCTGCCAGTTTCATAACTTCCAGAATATTGGTTACTTTGCGAGGAACATTGTTGATGGCATAATGTTTCAGACTTTCAAATATTTCCCCACGAAGGGGCAGATCATCAGTGACCCGCCCCTCTGGAGTAAAAAATGCATTGTTGGCAAAGAGTATTTTATGCGTATGGAGAAATTCTTCACAAAAGGCTGCTTCATTGATATTGGTTCCGTCAAACCAAACTGGATAATTACTAAGCTGCTTTTGCTTCTTCTGCATATACATCCTCCTCATCACGAGACCCTGAAAGATATTTCAAATCTTCCAGATAGCCTGTTTCTTTCATGGATTTTACAACTTCAAAGCCTTCTTCTTCATCTGCAAAGGTCAGATAATCTGCCAGATATTCGATATAACTCAGATTTTCACATGCTTCTTCAAATCGTTCGTCCATAGGTAAATCCGGTCGTTCTGGTGCATACAGTGCTTTCCATTTTTTCCAGACGATGAAGATATTCGCATACCATTTTCTGGCATTCATGTAATTCTTTCTGTCTGCTTTTTGTTTCCATGTACTCGGGCTTTTTCAGAGTTGCTATTACTGGCGGATTATCTGGTGTAATACCAAAATCTACAGCAATTTTCTTGGCGGCTTCATAGTTACTCAGTTCGAATAGATTTGCAACAAACTGGATCACATCTCCGGTAGCACCACAGCCAAAGCAGTAGTAATAAGTTGTGTTTAGTTTCATACTTGGGTAATGGTCATTATGAAATGGGCAACAGATCATGTTGTTTCTTCCAATTTTCATGCCATAATAT
>JAXFDY010000148.1:0-3910 GCA_034172985.1 Lachnospiraceae bacterium | reverse complement strand
TGATAATATTCATTAATATTCATTTTTTCTCCTTTACTATTCAAAGGCAGTGTCAAAAACCACCTATTTTTTTGTTCAAACATCTAATTAAATCCTTGATTTTATCGGAAGTCGAAAATTTGTACATATGATATCTCCTATTATTTCTTATTTTCTACCAATCATACTTTGACCGCCTACTTGAAATGTAACAGTTTAGTAAAATCTATATACTTCTTAAATATTCGTCCATATATACTATAAGCAAACTATTTTTGTTTATAGTCACAACAATATGCATATAAAACCGTTCCATAGAAACCATATTGATAATGATGTCTTATTCCAAACTGATACTCTGGCACCAACATTTTTAAATATCTTGGAATTTTCCAAAAATCCTCAATTTGATGATACAAACAGATTGCTAATTTTGGTTTTTGTTCTTTTATAATTTGCTCCGCACCTTCAAGTGCCTTTAATTCAGAACCTTCAATATCCATTTTAATAAATGTAATCTCTTTATCTTCTAATATATCATCTAACTTATTTACTATTACTTGATGCATATTGTTTGATTTTAAAATACTAAAGCTTTCTGTGTTCGATTTTTCCTCATTTCCATATTGTAATATATCTTTTTTATTCCATACACCACAATGAAAACATTTTATTTTTTTTCTTATATCTTCACTTAAACTATTTACCCAATCAGTTAAATTTTTGTAATTTGTATCATCAATTTCAAAGGAATACACTGCCTCAAAATCTCCTGCCACTTCAATGAGACTTCGAATTGTATCTCCATCGAATGCTCCACAATCAACGAATTTTTCCTGATTTGAAATTTTAAAAATTTCTTGATTAAAATAATCAGTTGGTGTGAAAATCTCCTTATAATCTTTATATCTCAATTCTGGTGCAAGTCTATTTGCTAAAATTTCGACATAATTTTCCTTCGACTTCTCATCCATCATTAAATCATATGTCTCAATTATTGTATTTTTTTCAAATTCTTGTTGACTCACAGTTTCTCCCAGTGACATTTCTAAAAGTAATTCGTATCCTAAAATATATGGAATATTCCATTCTTCGAATTGCTTCCGTACATCCTCTGCATATCCAATCAGAAGGATAACAATCAGATCTTCTATATCCTTCAATTCTTCCGGATTTATACATTCTATTCCATAAAATGTTTTTCCCCATTTATTTTTGTCTATATCCGACAAATAGTTGACATGAAATAATTGTTTTAAATTTCTATCTTCAAAAGTATCATTAAATAATTTTCCCAACCCATATACACAAACATTTTTATATTTGTCAATCATCGTCTGTTTGCAATAACTACCCGATATTTTTGTATGTTCAACTATTTCTTCCAATCTACATTTCTGCTGTTCTATCTTCATGTTTTACTCCATCTTTTCCAACCTTTTGTGCTATACCTTTCACAAAATTAACTCTCATTTTAAAATCTAAATTCCTCAATCGCCCTATACTCGGTTCCAACCAAAATGCCCGCTCTGGATTACTCTCTTTTTCACCAAATCCCAACTTCATATCAGGTGCCACAATATCTCTAATTTCCTCCACAAACTCTTTTAATGGTCTTGTATCCTCTGATGCCACATGATAAATTCCCTGTGCATCTTTCGTTTCTCCAAGTATTCGAAGTGCTCTCACACAGTCTGTTATGTACATGAAGTTCCACATATTTTCACATGTTGATAACTCCGGCACTTCACCTTTCCTCAATGTTTCTATCACATAATTAACCAGAGTTCCAGGATTTTCACCAATCCCATAAACACTATAAATTCTCGGCCACACAAACGTAATACCTATTTGCTCTGCAAGTATCCGTCCCATATGATATGCTGCCAGTTTTGCAGCACCATACATCATAAACGGATGTGGAACTGTCTCATCTTCCTTTGTCACACCATGAATTACTCCATATTCTGCCTGGCTTCCAGCCCCTACAAATTTTTTGCAACCACAAGCCTTTGCAGTTTTTATGGCATTTGCTGTATACTTGATATTACTATACTGAATGTCAAAGTCATCTCGTTCCTCTCCTGACGAACCATTCCATGCTAAATGATAAAACACATCTGCCTGAATATGATATTTCTTATTTAATTCATGCAAATGATCCAAATCCAGCTCAACGATTGTCAACATTTCTGCATAATTTTCCTGCTCCTGAATCAAATGTTCCAATTTTTCTCTTTTTACTGATCCCGGACGAACGACTGCAATCACTGTCTCTTTGTGTTCCAGCAGCTCTCTACATAATGCTGTGCCAATAAATCCGGTTGCTCCTGTTACAATGTTACGCATTCTTCCTCCCTGATTTCAGCCGCCAATGAAATCTTATCTCTATACTTCCATACATTTCTCAAATTCTTCCCTGTCTAAAAGCGGTGTCATATCCTCTAACGGTCTGCTTGCCATCTGTCCATCTTCCCGCATATAATTTGTCTGCCTAGGTAATATTTTCTGAGTAATATCAGCATTCACCGTACATACAACAGGCCCATCATATGCTAATACTTCTGCTATCTGCTCCTCAAGATGCTCCTCATTCTCAATATGCATACCCTTTATTCCAAAGGCCTCTGCAATTGCTTGCATATCAGGCAGTGTCAACCCCGTTTCTCTTGTACATCCCGTGAGCCTTCCCTTAAAATTTCCATTCTGTGAGCCATAAATCATACTGTATCCCTGGTTATCTGCCACAAATAATTTCACAGGAAGATTTCTTCTTTTAATCACTTCCAATTCCTGCATATTCATAGCTGCACTACCATCTCCTGTCACACAGACCGTACGTCGTTCACCTGACGCAATACAGGTTCCCACACAAGCCGGAATATCATATCCCATTGCCGCCAGTCCCTTTGTCAGAAAAGCTCTCTGTCCCCACTTAATCTGAAATACTTTCATAGCAATATCCACAGTAGTTCCCGAACTTGTAAACTGATAGATATCTTTCTCCGTCATTTGCCGGGATATCTCATCGATTAAATGATAACTGCTCACATATCCTTCTCTTGCTTCCTGCTCTGGGATAAACACCGGATATTTGTCACGCAACATGTTACAATGTGCTATCCACTCATGTCTGTCTGATAAACAGATTTCATCTTTTCTGTCCAACATAGCTTCGATAAAAGATTTCGCATCACATGCCACCTTAAGTTGTGGATGAACACTTTTTTTATTCATCTCATTTTCGTCAATATCTACCATGACGTGATTTGCCTTTTCTAAAAAGCTTCCATAGTTATACCCGGTACTGAGAAGATTTAATCTGCTTCCTATTGTTAGTACAAAATCAGCATTCTGCTGAATAAAATTAGCTGCCCGGTGTCCTACAGAACCTGGTCTTCCATAATACAGTGGATGCTTCTCCTCAATCAAATCAACCCCATTCCAGGATGTTAAAACTGGGACTCCAAGATAGTTATACAGTTCTCTTGCCTGAGAAACCGCATGTCCCAATCGAATACCATGTCCCAGTAAGATCACCGGTCTTTTCGCCTGATTGAGAAGTCTGATTGTATCCGTAATATCCTGATCCTTTACCTGGTAAACTGGCAACTCTGATTTGGCAAAGCCACGAAGCTGATCTATTTCCATCTGCATCGCCTGGATATCCAATGGAATATCCAGCCACACAGGTCCCGGTCTTCCATTGACTGCTAATGCTGCCGCTTTCTCCATCTCATAGCGGATATCTTCCGGCTGCTGAATCTGTACTGCATATTTAGCATATGGTTTTGCCATGGAGATAATATCCACCTCCTGTATACCAAACTGCCTAACGCCCTGATTACCAACCAAGTCAGCACGCTTTACCTGACCGGAAATAAAGATTACAGGAATAGAATCAATATATGCACCAGCCAGTCCGGTCAGA
>JAXFDY010000140.1:0-4057 GCA_034172985.1 Lachnospiraceae bacterium | reverse complement strand
GCGTTAGATTTATCTAAATTGCGTAAACCGTTATCGCTTCTTGACACAACACCATACGGTATATCTGTTAATAATAATCTACACTTTGGTATACACACATTCATACAGTCTTCATTTAATAAAGTTATCATTTTACCTCCTGCTTTAATATACCACAATTGTTATACTTTGTCAACCAGTTGGTTATAACTAGGTTTTCTACCACAGCCCTTATGTTCTGGACAATATTCAAGCGATTCACACTTAGGTTGTAAATAAGGCTTTAACCACTCGTTTTCTATTAAAACTTCTTTCACCATAAGTTGTACTAACTGGCGGATTTCTAATTGTGCTCGAGTGCACAATCTTTCATTGCATAAATGTATTAAACTGCGTAGATTAAGTGTTATAACCATATTCGTTTTAGTAGCATTTGGTAAAAAGCGACGTGCTTCTTCTGGTTTATCACCCATTTTTATAGCCTCTAAATAGTTATCTAAGGCGAAATAATAGCCGTTTAGATTTTTGAATTTATGAGCATCTACAAAATATTTGTCTAAAATGTGACATAGTTCGGAGTTGATATAATCCTCTGTATCAAGATCTGTATATAAATCTGCTAAATAGTCTTGGTCTTCTTTGATTTCTACATACCTCTGACTTTGAATCGAGAAGCTTACGCCAACTCTGTGTCTAGTAATTTGTGCCATCAACGACCTTGACACACCTTCTATAGCAAAGGTAAACTGCGAATGTTCTAGAACGGAACTGTGCCCAGACTTAATACATCCATTGATTAACTTTAATTTTTTATCGCGGGATATATTATCAACTTCTTCAAACATATCTATTGGACTGCCAGCATTATAACATGTTCTAGCACCTGTATATAAAATATCTAGTAAATTTTGTGTTGTACTAATTAGTTTGACTTTCATTGTTTATTACTCCTCTGGTGTTACTAAATTCAATGTCATGTATCCCTGTATAGCCTTTGTTTGTAACATATTCACTAAATGTTCCCGTAAACCTCTTTCTACTACTACAAATCCCATTGTACCATTTTTGGTATTTCTTATATCAAAACGTGTACACAAGAATGTATCTTCGGCATATAAATCCTGTAAACTTTTAACAAACTTTTGTATTTCATCGGTCTGTAAAACATTGTTTGATGATAGCTCAAATGTACAAGTTCTATACTCTAACGGGTTTAACACACAGGTTTTAATTATTTCGATTATATCATTTTTATTCCACCATTTTAAACCAAAAAAGTTATGACATGTGGTACAAATCTTGTGGTATAAAATAGGTAGGTTTATATTTTGTGTTGCCCAAGCAAGTGTAGTAGCGTCACTAAGAGTTATACCATCTTTATTAGCCCATTCTATAGCATCTCTAACCGGTTTAGGAGCGGTATTTATACAGATTTTCGCTTCTTTGTCAAAGTCTTCAATGTCTTCTACCTGTGGTGTATCCGAATCTGTTTTAACATCTACCGCTTTGTAAAACTCCGCCATTAAAAACTCGAAAGCCAGTCTATACTCACGCAGTTGAACATCGTTTTTGTCTTTTGTTAAGACCTCGTACGCAAGTTCTAATTCTTTTTGACTAGCTCTACTGTCTAATTTAAAAAGTTTAAAACATTCGTCTATCTTCGTCTGTTTATCCATTTGTTTACTCTCCTACTAAAGTATACTTTTCGAGTGTATACCAAATAATTTGCCAAAATAGTAAAAATATCCTGTCTATAATATTACGCGGTTTAAGATATGATATATACCTAGATACATACAATAAATTATACATAAATTCTTTATATGTCATTAACTCCACCACTTTCTCATATTTTCACTCAAGTAGTTCATCATATCGTTGTAACATTTTTGTTCAAACATATTTAGTTTAATCACGTATTTTTTAATACGCTCGTTTTTAGTCTCTTCGTCAAGTCCAAGTATACCAATTTGTTCTATCATTTCTTGGTTATTACCTTCAAAAATATCGTCATAATGTTCGTACACATTAATCAGTTCAAGCATGTGGTTAATCTCATCAGCTACATTCGGTGCTCCCACAATTAAATCTTCTTTAAGTATACCATCTCGTGTACTAATAAGTTGAAACTTTAAAAATTGTAGAAAGAAATATTCATAATCCCAATAACGATCCTTCCATACAGTTTTTAGACAATGTGATATAACAGGATAGTAGTAAATTAGGTTTTGTATACCAACTCGTATATTTCTAAAAAATATTCTAACTTGGTCAAGCAAATGTTGGAACTCTATTTCTAACTCTTCAAGAATATTAAACTTTTTGGAAGTATATTCACTAAAATCAAATGGTGCTACGTCTGAAAATTTTAAAACCATGTCTATCTCCTGTTTGTAAAATCAGTTTATCATACTTTCTGTATATTGTCAAGTTTTTACACTTTCGTACAATGCCAACTTACACTTTCGTGCAATAGTCCAAACAGAAGTATTGAACACCGTTTTTACCCCAAAGTTTACCACCCAACGTTTGTACTGCCCAAACTTTTAATACAGTATCTTTAGGGACAGTTCTAATAATAGAGCTTGTAATACTTGGTGCAATTCTGATGTTTAAATCTGTGTTTGTTTTAACTTTATACGGTAAATTATCGTTATTATGAGCCTCATGTTTTAAAAATAGGTTTCTTTCAGCGTTTCTACGCCTTGTTAGACCTGCAAGCGGTTTACCATTGGCTTTATTCCATTTTAGAAACTCGTTTGAAGCACCTGTGTAGTCCTTGTTATTTAATTTCTTTAGTAAAGTAGAGTTTTTAAGGGCATCTATACCACAGTTATATACAAACGATACAAGAGCACTAAACTGATTATCTGTGACAGGCACTTTAACGCAGCCTTCAACACCTTGTTCAAAACGTGATAAATCTTTTTTTAGTAAATCTTCGGCATGTTGTTTAGTAATGGTCATATTAGGTGTTACATCAGCCCCATAATGTCCATATCCAATCGTCATATAACGCTCGGTAGAAACTGGTTTGTAAGCCGTTAGTCTTAAACCCTCAAAGTTTTTAATTAGTGTCAAACCCTCTGTGTTAATATGTCTAGTCATTTATATCTCCTTAAAATATATCATTCTTTCTGGTCAAACCGTCTGGTAGTTTCTCTCTATGCCTAACATTGGCAAATTCATTGCGTGAGTTTAAATAGTCTTTTAACTTCTTTGTTACAGAAAACTTCATTTCATCATGTGCTGGTATACCAACAAATTCATTGCGATATCTAGCAAAAGCCCTAGACTCTTTTTTGTGAACCCTTTTGAACTGAAACACGTCTGTAAACTCAAACTCTATACAGTTTTCTAAAAAATATTTAACTGTTTTACGAAACGCTTTTATAATTAGTGGTACTTCATACTTGTAAATATTTGGGTTAGACTCAAGTATTGAACCAATGTATTCGTCATATTTAGTCTGGTAGACCTTTCCACCATTGATTTTCTTTGGCATAAAACTCCCTGTAATATCTCTTTATTTCACTAAAACGCTCTTTTTTACGTGCTATAAACTGTTGGTATTCCTCGTTGTTGACATTGGCAGTATTCTTCATACGTGTAACCATACTTTTAATAGGACGTATACTTATCTTTTTAACATTTTCAACAATTTTTAACGTATGACTTTTAACATTGTGTCGGTAGTCAGAAATGCGTTGTAAAAATAGTATAACGTGCCTAAACCAAACGTCATAACCAAAGTCTAAGCAGTATATTACCGCCTCTATAATACTGTTGAGAAAAAACGTTGCTGTTTTATTATCAAGCGGTGGAATATGTTTTCTAGCTTTGTTTTTATACAAGAACTCGTTATAAAATTCGATAAACTTTTCGGTAAAGTTGTCACTAGGCTTAATTTTTAAACCTTGGCGGTATAAGAACATCATTGTATGGTGTGGTATTTTTCTCGTCATAATATATCACCTTTTCGATACTATGTTAGTATAAAATACTATTAGAGAAAAAGAAGGGTGCTAGATTGGTGCACCCTTTTGGTAAAATTTGCCGTTATACCAACTGGATTTAG
>JAXFDY010000138.1:0-29795 GCA_034172985.1 Lachnospiraceae bacterium | reverse complement strand
CACGAATAACAGAGTGGCCAAGGCCGGGGACTGTTAGATCTGAGGCTCTGCCTCTGTACCCAGTGTTAAAATTTAATGAAAGGAAAAGTTTGTGGTGATTTTTGCGATTTACTCTTGACAAAGGTCACTTCATAACAGGTGGAAAAATGTTTTATATAGGAATTGATTTAGGTACATCTTCGGTAAAACTTCTTCTTATGGATAGTCAGGGAAATATTGTAAAAACGGTTTCCAGAGAATATCCTATAT
Organism: Lachnospiraceae bacterium; assembly: GCA_034172985.1. Lineage (GTDB taxonomy): Bacteria > Bacillota > Clostridia > Lachnospirales > Lachnospiraceae > CAG-303. Next base: position 29,546 of record JAXFDY010000138.1, on the reverse strand, counting down.
CATTTCCGGAGTCGGGATGGTCGGAGCAAAATCCTGAAGACTGGTATCGTGAAACGATTGCAGGAATCAGGGAACTGACCGGGGAAATTGATAAATCCAAGCTGGCAGGTGTCAGCTTTGGCGGGCAAATGCATGGACTTGTGATACTGGATGAGAAGGATGAAGTTATCCGGCCATGTATTTTATGGAATGATGGAAGAGCGGGAGAAGAGTGTAATTACCTGAACAGGCGAATCGGAAAATCAGTACTGTCGGATTATGTGGCGAATATTGCATTTGCAGGATTTACTGCACCAAAACTTTTATGGCTTAAGCAACATGAGCCGGAAAATTTCAGAAGGATAAAAAAGATTATGCTTCCAAAGGATTATCTGGCATATAGGCTGACAGGTGTATTTTGCACAGATGTCTCAGATGCGTCGGGAACATTGCTGTTTGATGTGAAAAACAGATGCTGGTCAAAGGAAATGTGTGAGATTTGCGGCATCAGAGAGGATATGCTTCCAAGAGTATTTGAGAGCTATGAATGTATAGGAACAGTTTCAGAAGCTTCTGCGAAATTGTCAGGTATGACTACGGATGTGAGGGTGGCTGCCGGAGCTGGTGACAATGCTGCGGCAGCAGTGGCGTCAGGGACTGTAGGCGATGGGAAATGCAATATTTCTCTGGGAACAAGTGGAACGATTTTCATATCATCTGACAGATTTCTTGCAGATGAAAATAATGCACTACATTCATTTTGCGATGCTAATGGGAAATATCATCTGATGGGATGTATGTTAAGTGCAGCTTCATGCAATAAATGGTGGATGGAGGATATTTTAAAAACCAAAGAATATATGCGGGAACAGGAGGCCATGGGAAAACTGGGAGAGAATCATGTGTATTTTCTTCCGTATCTGATGGGAGAACGCTCGCCGTATAATAATCCGAATGCCAGAGGTACGTTTATCGGTATGTCCATGGATACAACCAGGGAGAATATGACACAGGCTGTTTTGGAGGGCGTTGCATTTGCCTTCCGGGATATGCTGGAAATAGCCGGAAATCTTGGAATTAATGTAGAAAGAACGAAGATATGCGGTGGTGGTGCAAAAAGTAAATACTGGATCAGAATTCTGGCAAATGTACTTGATTTGAAAATAGATATCCTGGAAAATGAAGCAGGCCCGTCATATGGGGCAGCGATTCTCGTAGCAACAGCCTGTGGTGAATACAAAGATGTACAGGAAGCGACAAATCAGTTAGTTAAGGTTTCAGAAACCATTGAACCGGAAGAGGAACTGGTGGACAGATATCAGAAACAATATGAGAAATTCAGGCAGATATATCCTGCCTGCAGAGGAATCTATGATGTATTACGAAAATAGAAAGAAGGTTTTAAAATGAATAATATTCCAAAAGTTAAAGTAGGTATTGTAGCAGTCAGCAGAGATTGTTTTCCGGAAAGTCTTTCCGTAAACAGAAGAAAGTCTTTGGTGAAGGCGTATATAGAGAAATATGGTGAAGAGAGCATTTATGAATGCCCGGTTTGCATTGTGGAAAGTGAAATCCATATGGTACAGGCGTTGGAGGATATCAAGTCGGCAGGCTGCAATGCATTGTGTGTATATCTGGGCAACTTTGGACCGGAAATATCGGAAACGCTCCTTGCAAAGTACTTTGAAGGACCGAAAATGTTTGTGGCGGCAGCGGAGGAAAGTCAAAATGACCTGATTCAGGGAAGGGGCGATGCTTATTGTGGAATGTTGAATGCAAGTTATAATTTAAGACTTCGGAATATTAGAGCATATATTCCGGAGTATCCTGTGGGAGATGCTGAAGATGTGGCAGATATGATCCATGAGTTTCTTCCGATTGCCAGAGCTGTGATAGGTCTTTCGGAATTAAAAATTATTTCATTTGGTCCGAGACCAACAAATTTTCTGGCATGTAATGCGCCGATTAAGCAGTTGTATAATCTTGGGGTAGAGATTGAAGAAAATTCAGAGCTCGATTTATATGAAAGTTTTCATAAGCATGCAGAGGATTCACGTATTCCGATGGTTGTTGCTGATATGGAAAAAGAGCTGGGAGATGGAAATAAGAAACCGGAAATATTAAGTAAGCTGGCCCAGTATGAATTGACATTGCTTGACTGGGTAGAAAACCATAAAGGCAGCAGAAAGTATGTTGCCATAGCAGGTAAGTGCTGGCCGGCATTCCAGACACAGTTTGGCTTTGTGCCATGCTATGTAAACAGCCGCCTTACCGGAAGAGGGATTCCTGTGTCCTGTGAGGTGGACATTTACGGGGCATTAAGCGAATTTATAGGAACCTGTATCAGTGAGGATGTAGTGACTTTGCTGGATATAAATAATTCGGTGCCAAAGGATATGTACCGGGAATCTATCAGCGGAAAATTTGATTATAAGCACACAGATGTCTTTATGGGATTCCACTGTGGAAATACCAATGCAGGAAAACTTTCAAAATGTGAAATGAAGAATCAGATGATTATGGCCAGAAGTCTTCCGGAGGAGGTCACAAACGGAACTCTGGAGGGAGATATCATACCGGGAGATATTACATTTTTCCGCCTCCAGTCTACTTCGGATAATATTCTCAGGGCATATGTGGCAGAAGGTGAGGTGCTTCCGGTTCCGACCAAATCATTTGGAAGCATTGGTGTATTTGCCATTCAGGAAATGGGAAGATTCTATAGACATGTCCTGATTGAAAAAAATTATCCTCATCACGGAGCAGTGGCATTTGGACATTATGGAAAGGTATTATATGAAGTCTTTAAACTTTTGGGAATCCCGTATCAGGAAATAGACTATAACCATCCTGCTACGGAGAGATATGTGTCGGAAAATCCCTTTTGAAATTTTTTCAAAACAGTAGTGTAAAAACTTACAAATTAGTGGTATACTACATGTATATATTGTTTTGTAAAAAATATCCGTTACAATCAGGAGGTTTGCTATGAGTAACAAATGGGAAGTGTGGACGACAAAAAGAACAGAAGATCTGGGAGATCTGTTTGGTATTTTCTTTGAGGATATCAATCATGCAGCAGATGGAGGGCTATATGGAGAGTTAATTCAGAATCGTGCTTTTGAATTTTCACCGGTTGATCATAAGGATTATCATGCATTAACCGGTTGGGAAAAAGTCACAGGAAATGGAATTATTTCATTGAGTATAGACGAAGAGGAGCCGGTTAACTGGATGAATCCTCATTATCTTGTTATGGAAGTGAAGAAACCGGGAAAGGATCTGGGTATCATGAATCTTGGTTTTGGTGGTGGAATTCCTCTCAGTGAGGGGGCATCTTACCGTTTTTCCTGTTATGCCAGAAGAGAAAAGGATTTTGACAGATGTATCTGGGTATCGCTGAGAAACAAAGAGGGAGTTGTCTATGAAAAACAGTCAGTGAAATTAAGCCGTGACTGGACAAGATACGAATTTTATTTTATGACAGAAGTAACAGACCCGAATGCCAGATTATATATTACGGTAGAGGGCGAGGGAAAAGTATTCCTTGATTTTGTTTCCCTGTTCCCGTCAGACACGTTCCATAACAGAAAGAATGGAATGCGGAAAGATATTGCCAAGATGATTGAGGATATGCATCCAAAGTTTATGAGATTTCCGGGAGGCTGTCTGGTGCATGACGGTTCTCTGAATCCGGATGACCGGGATTCCATGTATCGTTGGAAAAATACTCTGGGTGGTCTGGAAGGTCGTCCTGCCAGAAGAAATAACTGGGGATATAATCAGACATTGGGATTGGGATACTATGAGTATTTCTGCTTTTGTGAGGATATTGGTGCAAAGCCTATTCCTGTGCTGCCGGGAGGCTGTGACCCTCATCATCAGAGATGTGTGCCGATGGATGAGATTCAGGAATGGATTGATGATGCACTGGATTTAATCGAGTTTGCAAATGGCGATAAAAATAGCAGATGGGGAAGAATCAGAGCCAATATGGGTCATATTGAGCCGTTTCATCTTGAGTATATTGCCATAGGAAATGAAGAAGTGGGAGAGGCATTCTTTGAGAGGTATCCGTTGTTCCACAAGGCGATTAAAGAGAAATATCCTGATATTAAAATTATTAACACGGCAAGTCCTTTTGCGGCAGGCGGTGAATACGAGAGAGGTTGGAAATCAGCAAGAGAGAATCATTCAGACCTTGTTGATGAACATTATTATATGTCACCGGAATGGTTTATTGCAAACCATCACCGTTATGACGAGCTGAAGAAAGATGATCCAAAAGTATTTTTGGGCGAATATGCTACATGGGGAAATACATGGTATAATGCGTTGACTGAATCATCTTATATGATCGGATTAGAAAGAAATGCAGGAAAAGTTGCATTGGCATGTTATGCTCCGATGCTTTGTAATGTAGATTATGTCAATTGGAAACCTGATATGATATGGTTTAATAACCATGAAGTATATGGTACACCAAATTATTATGTGCAGCGCCTGTTTATGAATTATCAGGGAGACAGTCTACTGGAAGATAAAATGGTATTTGACGAGGAACCTGTCAATCTTATGCCGGAGAAAGACCGACTGACAGGAAAAGTTGCATTGGATTATAAAGATGCTGATGTAGAATATTCAGATATTGAGATTCTGAATGAAGAGACCGGCGAAAAGATTTGTATGGATAAAGTTCTCATAAATGCTGAGAATAAAAATGTACAATTGGCTGATCTGGACTGCGGAAAGTATACGATTCATATGAAAGCAAAAGAATTGACCGGAACGAAAGGATTCTTTATTGAATTTAATAAGAAGGATGAAAAGAACCGAATGTTTTGGGAATTAGGAGCTTGGCAGAATCTTGATATGGCAGTGGCTGAGGAAATAAATGGAAGAGGTTCCTGCCTGGCACAGTATGAATTTTCTGTAGAACAGGGAAGAGTCTATGACCTCATGCTGAAAGTTGATGGAAGGAAGATTACCACATTTGTAGATGGACAGCAATATCATGATGTATACCTGAAGCCGGTTCTTCAGGAGCCATTATACACTTCTGCAAGTATAAAAAATGATGGAAGTATTATTCTGAAAGTAGTTAATATCTCTGATTCGTTAAAAGAGTTAGATGTTCATTTGCATGGAATGGGCGGAAAGACTAACACAGGCCGTATGATTCGTATGGCAGGTTATGGACTGGATGCGGAAAATTCTTTTGAAGATCCGGAGAAAGTGACACCGAAGGTAACCGGTGTTATCTCAGAAGCGGGAGATATTATAATGGATGTTCCTGCACATTCCGTCAGTGTTATTGTCATAAATAAAGAAGAGAGTTATAGTGTACCATCATAATGGGAGTTGGAAAATGAGGGAAGAGAATATATTCAGGAAGATGCTGCAATTTGAGAATATTGTAGTGCAATGCCATGATCATCCGGATGCAGATACGATTGGTTCCGCATTTGGTGTATATACTTTTTTTAAAGAGAAAGGGAAAAATGTTCGGATGATATATGCTGGAGACAGCGATTATCTGAAAGGTAATCTCAGGATTATGGTGGAAGCACTTCATATTCCTTTAGAATATGTGCAGGATCTTCCGAAATGTGAGCTGATCGTTTGCGTGGATTGTCAGTATGGAGAAGGAAATGTTACAAAATTCCAGGCAGACCATGTAGCTGTGATTGATCATCATCTGGATGCGGGACATGAATATGATTTCGAAGATATCAGAAGTCATTATGGAAGCTGTTGTACTTTGGTATATCGCTCTCTTGTAGAATGCGGTTATCCGGTCAATCAGAATAAAAGGCTTGCTACGGCTTTATATTATGGATTATACATGGATACAAACGGATTTGGAGAGCTGCAGCATCCATATGATTTTGATATGCGGGATGAGCTGAATATCAATAAGGTCATTTTCAGAAAAATGAAAAATGCAAATTTCACCATGAAGGAGCTGGAGTCAGTGGCTATGGCACTCATCCGGTATCAGTATAATCCGGAGCAGCGGGTCGCTTATATTCATGCAAATCCCGGGGATTGCAATATGCTTGGAATCGTCAGTGATTTGCTGATACAGGTAGATAACGTGGATACCTGTATTGTATATACGGAGTGTGATAAAGGATACCGGCTTTCTGTCAGAAGCTGTGGACAGCATGTGACAGCGGAAGATGTGGCGTTGTTTCTGACGGAAAAAGTGGGAAATGGTGGCGGACATACGGGAAAAGCCGGTGGTTTTATAGAAGCAAAAAGGCTGAAGAGCAGTGAAGATTTTCATGCCATAGAAGATTATATCTATACAAGAACGAAAGAATTTTTCGAGAGTTATGAGTTCCTTGATATTAACGAAATGGATATTCCGGTAGAGGGACTGATGAAATGCAGAAAATTGTCTACACCTCATCTGGTAGTGAATACGTCAGAAGTAGTGAAAGAGGGAACGGAATTTTATGTCAGACATATTGAAGGTAAGACAAATTTTGTGGCAGATGCTGACACATATATTCTTATCAGCAAGAGAGGATATGTGGAACCAATTACAAAAGAACAGTTTTTGAAGACTTATGAGTATTCAAATATCGAGTTTCATCTTCACGCGGAATATATCCCAAAAGCTGTCAATACAAGGACAAATGAAAGTTATGATATTATAGCCAATGGGCATACCTGCATTCCAAACGGAACAGCCCGATATTATGTAAAAAAATTAATGAAAAATCTGAATTTAAAAACAATATGGGACAGAGAGAATTTTCAGAGAGGAAAGGTAGGAGATTACCTGCTTATCAATGTGGATAGCCCCAAGGAATGTTTTATTGTGGAAAAAAAGAGATTTCACATGAATTATGAAATGGTATAGACCAAAAGAAGACGGTGCAGCAGTGCATCGTCTTCTTTTGAATGTTACAGGTATTTCTTCATCCAGTAATTAACCTGCAGCAAATAGGCAATCATCTGAGGTCCTGCCATTAACTGACCATACCATGGTCTGCCATAATCAGATGGAGTATTTAAAAAAGTAATGGTTTTTGTTTTGTCGATTATCTGATGAATCGGTTCGTTTGGAGAAGCTAAAATATCAAGGAGACGTGATTTTAGCAGATATTCGTATTCAGGGTCGTATGTTTTTGGATAAGGGCTCTTTTTGCGGTGAAGTACCTGATCCGGCAGGACATCTTTGCCGGCTGCAATCAGAAGGCTCTTTGTGACGCCGTTATGGCATTTCATAGACCATGGAATATTGTATACATATTCCAGAATTCTGTGATCTGCAAAAGGTACTCTGGCTTCCAGACCGGAATACATGCTGGTGCGGTCCATACGGTTTAAAAGTGTCATCATAAACCATTGGATATTCAGCCACGAAAGCTCACGACGTCTCTTTTCCGTAGCATCTTCTGTGTCGAGAGACGGTGTTTGTGCCAGGGAATGCAGATATTGGTTGTGGGCATATTCTGAGATGTGCGTTTCGGCCAGAAAATCATCCCGAAGGACACAGGTCCGGGCAGTCATATCAGAACTCCATGGAAAATCATTTGTTTCAAACATTTCTTTTTTATGAAACCAAGGGTAACCGCCGAAAATTTCGTCGGCACATTCTCCAGTCAATGCCACCTTCTGATGTTTTGCCACCTGACTGCAGAAGTACAGAAGGGAAGATTCTACATCGGCCATGCAGGGCAGATCTCTGGCATCTACGGCTTTATACAAGTAATCTGCCTGTATGGTATTGTCACATTCAAGAAATGTATGGGTGCTTCCGATGTGATGTGCCATCAGCTCTGCAAATGGACGGTCTTGTGATGATTGGAAGGAATTTGCCCGAAAGTTTTTATCATTACCGACAAAATCAAAAGAGTAGGTATTTAAGGTTTTTCCCTGTTGTTTTAATTCTCTGGCACAGAGTGCTGAGACAAGACTGGAGTCAAGACCGCCGGAAAGAAAGGTACAAATCGGAATATCGGAAACCATCTGACGTCTGACGCTGTCATGAACAAGAAAAGTAACTTTTTCTTCTGTTCTTTCCAGTGTATCTGTGTGTTCTTTTGCCGTTAGTTTCCAGTAAGCATAGTCTTTATATCCCCAATCAGAACCTTTTCCACTGACAATCATCATGTGTCCGGGAAGCAGTTCAGAGATATCATGGAAAACGCCGCATCCTGGCGTGTGTGCAGGTCCGGTTCCAAATATTTCGCCCCAGGTTATGTTATCTGCTCTTGGAGTGAAGCCATAAGCAAATAAAGCTTTTTGTTCGGAGGCAAACAGGAAGGTATGATCCTGTTGGCAGTAGAAAAGAGGTTTCACGCCAAGGCGGTCCCGGACAAGCAGGAGATTATCATGATAAAAATCATAAATTCCAAAAGCAAAGATACCATTCAGTTTCTGGAAAAAAGAGACACCCTCCGCCAGATATCCGTTAATAATGATTTCTGTATCGCTGGTAGTGCTAAAAGGTAAGGAATATTGTTTTAGATAATTTCTGAGTTCTTTTGAATTATAGATTTCCCCATTATATGAAATTACAGCAGTATGCTTCTGCCAGGTACGCTTCATGGGCTGACATCCGCCTTTTAAGTCAATAATAGAAAGCCTTGCGTGGGCAAGGCCTGCGTGGGCTGTTAAAAAACAATCATTACTGTCCGGTCCTCTGTGAAGAAGACTGTTTTTCATCTTTTCCAAACGTGAACGAAATTCATCTGACTTGCTAAAGTCAGAATCAGTCTGATAAAATCCTGCGATTCCGCACATGCGTATCACCTAACCTTTCTGAATTAAAGAATGACTTTTGATAACCGGCTGGAGTTGTTTATACTGCAGTGCCAGTTCGATGGTATCAGGAAGTAAATCTACATGAGCAATCATGGAGTTTGGTTTTGTTCTATAGTTATCCTGACCAAATGGAACAAAATAAATGTTTTTTGTATTAAGGAGTATTCCAATATTTTTCAGATTCATACCTAATGCATCATTCGTGGAAAGAGAAATAACCAACGGCTTATTATTCCGAAGATGGGATTTGGCAGCCATAAGCACAGGAGTATCAGAGATACCATTTGCCAGCTTTGAGAGAGTGTTTCCTGTACAAGGGGCAATTACCAGAATATCCAGCATGGATTTAGGACCGATAGGTTCTGCATCGGGAATGGTGAGGATAGGCGTTTTTCCGGTAATTTCTTCCACAATCTGTATAAAATCCTCATGTTTTCCAAAACGGCTGTCAGTAGAAGAGGCGTTAAAGGAAAAAATGGGAATCAGATTTGCTCCGGTAGCTTGTAATGCTTCAATAGCAGAAAAAGTCTTTTCGTAAGTGCAATAAGAGCCGGTCATGGCAATTCCGATGTTTTTGCCTTCAAATGAATGTTTCATATGATTTGATATCCTTTCTAAGATGATATAAAAAATCTTTCTGCACATTCTGCTATCGCATATCCGGCGGAGGCAGGCGCAGTTTTTCCGGGGATTCCGGGACATTTTATGACTTTGAGGGAAAGCCCCTTGCATACATCCTCGTCAAATCCTCCCGGAGAGGAAGCGATATCAAAGATACGACAGCTTCCCTTTAATTTTCTTAAAAGAGGTGCTTTCAGAACAGGTGTCGGGATTGTATTTACAATCATATCAAACGGAAGTGGTGAACCGTCGAATTTTTTGGGGTCAAATACCGTATATCCTTTTTCCGATGCAGTTCGGATCGCTGTATCATCATGGTCAAGGATGGTGATATTTCCTTCCAGCACAGAGAGTTTTTCTGCAATCACTTTACCACAGCGTCCGTATCCGGCAATAAGGATATGAGCGTGGCTGATTGTGACCGGTGTATTGCCAATCATATATTTCAGAAGTCCTTCTCCCGTTAATTCTGCATTTTTTGCAACAAATGAATCATCCTTCATAATATCATAAATTTTGGTGGAAGACTGGGATATGGAATGAATAAAATATTTTGGAAATCCCCCACCGATGATTCGTTCGGGAAGTGTTTCGTGAGACATAAAATCCGGAATAGAAATTGTTTCGGAGGTATCTTCCGTATATACCTGAATGCCGTCTCTGGTAAACGGAACAGGACAAATCAGCATTTTACAATCTTCGAATAATTGTGACATATTCCGGCAGATTGTGATTCGGTGCGGATGAAGTTTTATCAACTGCTCCAAGGCATTTTCGGGATATGATAAATGGAAGCATTTTATAGAATAGTCTGCAAATGCAGGCATGATTAAAATCTTTTGCAATGCATAGAACAGGCGGGAATCGCCACCCATAAATGAAATATTGAGAGCCATATTGTTCTCCTGATTGAAATACTTCATATCATATTGTATGTGAAAATGGAAAATGGGTGAAATAATAGTTGACATTTTTCAGCTTCATTATAAAATTTAATGGAACTGTTATTTAGAAAAGAGGGAGAATATGTCAAAAAAAATAGAAGGAACATGTGATATGTGTATGTATTATGAATACGATGAAGACTATGAATGTTTTACCTGTCAGATGAATTTGGATGAAGACGAGATGGCACGTTTTATAGCAAATCGGGTAGAGCATTGTCCTTATTTCCGTTTTGGAGATGAATATATGATTGTAAGGAAACAGATGTAATATGGAGTGCAGTATTTGTCCAAGAAATTGCAGGGTCAACCGGAATGAGGGAGCCATCGGATATTGCGGTATGAGTAACAAGCTGAAAGTGGCCAGAGCAGCGCTCCATATGTGGGAGGAACCGGTAATTTCCGGTAATCAGGGCTCGGGAACCATTTTTTTCTCCGGCTGTCCCCTTCGGTGTGTTTATTGCCAGAATCATGATATTGCCATTGGAAAAGCCGGGAAAGAGATTACAGAAGACAGGCTGGTAGAAATATTTTTTGAATTAAAAGAGAAGGGCGCACATAATATTAATCTTGTAACACCTACACACTATATTCCGCAGATTCGTAAGGCATTATCCAGGGCAAAAAGTCAGAACCTGGGGCTTCCTGTCGTATATAATACAGGCAGTTATGAGCATTCGGAATCGTTACGGCAGCTGGAAGGCCTAATCGATATTTATCTTCCGGATATGAAGTATTTTTCGGTAAAATTAGGAAAAAAATATTCCAATGCACCGGATTATTTCGATATGGCAGCAAAAGCCATCAGGGAAATGGTCAGGCAGACAGGTACCCCCTGGTTTTATAAAGAAAATAACCGGGAAAAGATTTTTGAGTATTCGGATGAAGAACTTTTAATGGGAGGGGGAGTGATTGTCAGGCATTTATTGCTTCCGGGCTGCGTGGAAGATTCAAAAAAGGTCATAAAATATCTTTATGAAACTTATGGAAATAAGATTTTTATTAGTATTATGAATCAATATACACCTTTGGAGGCAACAGGACATTTTCCGGAACTGGGGAGAAAAGTAACTGAACAGGAGTATGAGGAAGTGGTTGATTATGCCGTTTCTATTGGTGTGGAAAACGGGTTTATACAGGAAGGGGATACCGCCAGTGAAAGTTTTATTCCGGTATTTGATAACGAAGGGGTGTAAGAATTGACAAACATGTTAAATTGTAGTAAAGTATGTATGTTTATGTTTTAGGCGTAACAAATAATATATGAAGCTGCGAAAATGTAGTATTATGCAGTATACTTATGTATATGCAGAATGGAGGAAGAAAAATGAAGTTAAGAAAGTTCGCTGCTGTATCATTATCAGTAGCAATGGTAGCAACTATGTTTACCGGTTGTGGAAATGAGGAGAAAGAAAGCAAAGATTCTAATGAGAAATCATCAAAAGAATCCACAGCAGAATCTTTTACAGATGCCATCGAGAAAGCATCTAAAATCAAGAATTATGATTATGAGATGGACATGGAGATTTCTCTTGGAGGAAGTGAAGTTGAAACAATGTTAGCTGACGAGTCAGCTGCTGAAATTTTGGATACTTTAGGCATTGATGGAGATGAAATTAAAGTTAAAGTCACATTTGATGGTAAGGTAAAAGGCGAAGATGCTTATCAGATGGCAGTAGGTTATGAGTTTGGAAAGTTTTCCGGCGAGCTTACGGAGGTTGTTTATGTTGATGATATGGCATATATCAATATTGCTGATATCGTTGATCTGGCAGAACAGGTTGGGAAAGCCTTTGATGTAGAAGAAGAAATTTCTACATATACCACATTAATTCCAGAAGGCGATTATATTGCCATTTCAAAGGATTCTATCGAAGATGTTTATGATGCAGTTATGAGCCAGAGCGGAGTATCATTGAGTGATATCGAAAGCATGGATGAAGAAAAGATACAGGAAGTTTCTTTATATCTCTTGGAAGAAGTAGAAAAGATTGCTAAAGCCGCTGATGGTGCATATTCAACAAAAGATGGTTATACAATTACAGTAAATCAGGATAATCTGGTTTCAGTCATGGGTGCGTTCATTGGAGTGTTTGCAGAAGATGGTGAAGAAATTATTGAAAAAATCGAATCCATTACAGGAGATTTAGGAGTTTCTGCAGATGAACTGAATGAGGAACTGAAGGAAACAGATATGGAAGAGCTGGAAAGCGAACTGGAATCAGAGATGGAAGATTTCGGTGACTTCGAATTCAGCATGTCAGCTGATTGCACAGGTAAAGAAGGTGCTGCTGTCTGCACCATCGGTTATGGCTTCAATGCAGATATCGAAGGTGTGAAGATGAATATAGCATTAAACTGCAAGATTACAGAAAACGATGATGTCAGCATAAAGGCTCCATCTAGTGTAATGGCAGAAGAAGATCTGAATGCGTTACTTTCTCTTGCAGGTTATGACAGCATGGATGATTTAATAGATGAAATCGTTTCTGCTTCTTCTTATAGTGATGATTATAGCATCTATGACGATGATTATTATGAAGATAATTATGATGACTTAGAAGATTATGATTTCAACTAAATTGTATTAGAAAATCGTTTTTAGAATGGCCGGATATTTTATCCGGTCATTTTACAATTTTTCGTCAGATTTCAAAAATTAAAATAGCTCCGGGGAGAAGACCGGAGCTACGAAAAATGGGGAGGAGTAATGTTTCTTTCCTTCTAAAGAAACATTATTATGAAAAAATAAAAAAATTAAAAAAACTATAAGAAATTTTCATTTCTTACATTGTATAATATAAAATTGAAATGTGGTTATTCTGTGAAAAGTTTGAAAAAAATATATGAAAAAAATAAAATCATAGAATGAACTGTTTTTTGACAGAATATAGATTATGGAGGTACTGATATGAGAGCATTTGAACGATTTTTAAAATATATCAAAGTGGATACCCAGTCAAATGATGATGGAGAACTGTGTCCAAGTACAGAGAATCAGTTGATTTTTGGGCGGATGCTGGCGGAGGAGCTGAAGTCTGTGGGGATTAGTCAGGTAGAAATAGATGACCACGGATATGTTTATGCAACGCTGCCTGCAACAAAAGGGATGGAGAGCGAGAAAAAAATTGGTCTGATTGCCCATATGGATACGGCTCCTGCATTTTCAGGGGAGAATGTGAAGCCCTCATTAATTGAAAATTATGATGGCAGAGATATTATTTTGAATCAAGAGCAGAATATTGTTATGAGAACTTCTGAATTCGAACATTTGAAAAATTATCAGGGACAAACTTTGATAGTTACAGACGGCACTACACTTTTAGGCTCGGATGATAAAGCGGGAGTTGCAGAAATCATCACTGCAGTAGAAACGATGATAGCAGAAAAAATTCCTCATGGTGAGATAAAGATTGCCTTCACTCCGGACGAAGAAATTGGAAGAGGAGCAGATTTATTTGATGTAAAGCGTTTTGGGGCAGATTATGCATATACGATAGATGGTGGAAGTCTGGGGGAACTGGAGTATGAGAATTTTAATGCAGCATCTGCCAAAGTTGTGGTTACCGGAGTCAATATCCATCCGGGAGAAGCAAAAAATAAGATGAAAAATGCATGTCTGATTGCTATGGAGTATAATCAGATGCTTCCTGCCTGGGAGATACCGGCCTGCACGGAAGGATATGAGGGTTTTTATCATCTCTGTGATATGCATGGAGATGAAAGTGAAGCGGTTCTCTCCTATATTGTAAGAGATCATTCCGGAGAGATATTTGCAGAGAGAAAAGAAAATATGATTCGTATTATGAAATATCTGAATCAAAAATATGGTGAGGGAACTGTTGTGGTGGAGTTACAGGACTCATATTATAATATGAAAGAAAAAATTGTTCCTCATATGGATATTGTGGATAATGCTGCAAAAGCAATGGAAAAATGTGGCGTTGTTCCCAAAATTGTACCGATCCGTGGTGGGACAGATGGAGCGAGACTTTCCTTTATGGGACTTCCTTGCCCAAATCTGTCCACCGGAGGACATAATTTTCATGGAAAATATGAGTACATTTCTGTAGAATCTATGGATAAAATGGTACAGGTATTGATTGAAATTTTGAAAAAATAAAAACCTCTTGCAAATGTATGTTCGATATGTTAGAATAAAATAAAGAACATATATTCGATTTTTCGAGGGGTGATTTTTGTGAAAGAGCATGTACTGGTTAAAAAAGATATTAGTATAGAAGAAAAGTTGAAAATTTTATCTGATGCGGCGAAATATGATGTATCATGTAGTTCCAGTGGCGTTGAGCGGAAAGGAAATGGGCGCGATATGGGAAGTACATCGGTAGCCGGTATCTGTCATGCTTTTTCAGGGGATGGCCGCTGCATTTCACTGTTAAAGATTCTGTTTACAAATGAATGCATTTTTGATTGTAAGTATTGTCTGAACAGGTCGTCAAATGATGTTCCGAGAGCTACTTTTACGCCACAGGAGATTTGCACCCTTACCATGGAGTTTTATCGCAGAAATTATATCGAAGGTTTATTTCTGAGTTCCGGTATTATAGAAAGTCCGGATTATACTATGGGATTGATCTATGAGACCATATATAAGCTGCGTCTGGAATATAGATTTCAGGGATATATCCATGTAAAAGGAATTCCGGGCTGTGACCCGGATCTTTTGGAACAGTTAGGGTATCTGGTGGATAGGATGAGTGTGAATCTGGAATTACCTACTTCAGAAGGATTATCAAGGCTGGCACCTCATAAAAGCAGGAAAAATATTCTGACTCCCATGAAAGAGATACAGACCGGAATTGGAAATAATCGTAAATACCATGGAATATATGATAAATATAAACATATCTCCATGACTGATGGAGGATATGATATACAGAAAAAACTGATAGAAGATCATGAAAATTTTGAATTATCAGCATCATATTTGACGGAAAGTCGTGAAAAATTAGCAGAAAAGCTTCATATAGATGAGGGAAACGATGCAGAAACACAGACTGAGATAGAGAAAATCGCAAAAGATACAGTCATACATCAACAAAGAAGAAATGAAATAGGATTGAATGGTAAGTATTTTGTGCCGGCAGGTCAGAGTACCCAGATGATTATCGGGGCTACCCCTGAGAATGATTATCATATTATTCATGTTTCGGAAGCTCTGTATAAGAATTACGATTTGAAGAGAGTATATTATTCTGCCTATGTTCCGATTAACGAGGATGCGGCACTTCCTGAATTGGGGACAAAACCGCCACTTCTTCGGGAACATCGACTGTATCAGGCAGACTGGCTTCTCCGCTTTTATGGGTTTCAGGCGAAGGAACTTCTCACAGAGCAGCATCCCTATTTTAATGAACAGATTGATCCGAAATGCGACTGGGCAGTACGTCATCTAGAACTGTTTCCGGTGGAAATTAACCGGGCTGATTATTACACGCTTCTCAGAGTACCTGGAATTGGTGTAAAAAGTGCAGGACGAATTATGAAAGCGAGAAGGTATAGGTCACTGGATTTTGAAGATATCAGAAAGATGGGAGTAGTGTTAAAACGGGCGATTTATTTCATTACCTGCAATGGACGTATGATGTACCGGGTGAAGATGGAGGAGAACTATATTACGAATCAATTGATATATTGTGATTCTGCTTCTATAAAGAGTGAGAGTCAGGGATATCATCAGATGTCGATTTTTGAGATCATAAGCGGTGACGAGCAGAAGAGTGGTGTAAAGTAAAGGGGATTTAGCATGGACAAGATCGTATTATTATGTGATAATTCGCTGGATGGAATGCTGACGGCTATTTATGATGGATTTGTGATAAAAAAACAACGTTTTGGGCAGGGGGCAGAAGCTTTAGCTGATGTTTATGAGGACAATATCGAAATACGGCCGGAAGAAAATTATGAATATGAAATGTTTGCAGCATATGTTAATGTCCGTACAGATCGGAAGAAGGCAGAGAAAACTATTGATGCGATACGAAAATGTATGGGTGAAGAAGCTTTTTATATGGTGCTACGGGCGTTATGTCATTACGATGTTCAAAGAGGGAGTGATTGTTTTGGATTCTTAGTGCGTGGATTCAGGATAGGAAATGGCATTTGTCATATGTTGACTGATCCATATGTTATGCGGGTGATGGAGCTTGCAAGAAAAGCTGGTAATGAGGCACATTTGTTTCTTGAACTTCTGCGATTTAAAGATATGGGTGGGATTTTATTTGGAAAAATTGAACCCAAGTGTTTTGTACTGCCCCTGATAGGGCAGCACTTTATAGAACGGTATCCCGGAGAAAATTTTATCATTTACGATGAGAAACATAAGTTTTCTATGATACATAAGAGGTATGGAGAAGCTGTTTTTCTGGCAGATCAGGAGGTGACATTTCCTGAATTCCCAGAAGCTGTCTGTACTTCGAATCAGACATCAGAAGTAAATTATGAGCGGTTATGGCAGACATATTTTGAAACGATAGAAATTCAGGAACGAAAAAATCCCAGATGTCAGCAGAACCATGCACCTCTGTGGTACCGGAAAAATATGGAGGAATTTTCCGAGAAAAAGGGTTGACAAACCGAAAGTTTACTTTTATCATAAATGTGTTGTAACAGACATTATTCATTATGTAAAATGTATTGAGAAAGAGGAGTAGGAAGCAGAGCACTCCCAGAGAGGATGATTCACCGGCTGAAAGGTCATCTGTGTAGCAGCTTTTGAAGGTAGCTTTTGAACAGCATGTCTGAAAGTAACTGTTTGTCGTTTTATAGGAAATTCCTCGAGAAGCAGGATATCAGTAGGATATGACGGATTCGTCCACGTTATAGGATAAGATAAGAGAAAATTAAGGTGGTACCGCGGATTTGTTCGCCCTTATATGAGAAGGTGAAAACGCAGACCATAGGATAAACAGGAGCCGATAAGCGTTTTTGCTTGTCAGGCTCCTGAATTTTATTTATGATGAAAGGACAGAATATGAAGAAGGAATTAGAAAAAAATTACAATCCTGCTGAGATTGAGACACGTCTTTATGAGAACTGGCAGGAAAAAGGTTATTTTCACGCAGAAGTAGACAGGGATAAGAAACCATTTACCATAGTGATGCCACCTCCAAATATTACAGGACAACTGCACATGGGGCATGCACTTGACAATACAATGCAGGATATTTTAATCCGGTTTAAGAGAATGCAGGGATATTCCGCATTATGGGTTCCGGGTACAGATCATGCCTCTATTGCAACAGAAGCCAAGATTGTAGAAGCTATGCGAAAAGAAGGGATTACAAAAGAAGAAATCGGAAGAGAAAAGTTTCTGGAACGGGCCTGGGATTGGAAGAAGGAATACGGTGGAAGAATTGTAACACAGTTAAAGAAAATCGGTTCATCTGCTGATTGGGAGAGAGAAAGATTTACCATGGATGAAGGCTGTTCAGAAGCAGTCAAAGAAGTATTTGTCAATTTATATAACAAAGGATTGATTTATAAGGGAGAAAGAATCATTAACTGGTGTCCGAAATGTCTTACTTCTATTTCCGATGCAGAAGTTGAATATGAGGATCAGGCAGGCCATTTCTGGCATCTGAGATATCCATTGTCTGATGGAAGCGGCTATATTCAGATGGCAACAACCAGACCGGAAACGATGCTTGGGGATACTGCTGTAGCAGTTAATCCGAAGGATGAGCGTTACAAAGATATGATTGGAAAGACAGTTATTCTGCCAATTGTTCACAGAGAGATTCCTATTGTTGCAGATGATTATGTAGATATGGAATTTGGTACAGGTGTTGTTAAGATTACACCGGCACATGATCCAAATGACTTTGAAGTAGGTCTTCGTCATAATCTTCCTGTTATCAATGTAATGACAGAAGATGCCAAGATTGTAGATGAGTATCCAAAGTATGCCGGAATGGACAGATATGAGGCAAGAAAAGCCATAGTAGCTGATTTGGAAGCAGAAGGTGCTTTGGTAAAAATCGAAGATCACAGCCATAATGTAGGTACCTGCTACAGATGTCATACAACCGTAGAACCTCGTGTATCAAAACAGTGGTTTGTAAAGATGAAGGAGCTGGCACAGCCGGCTATTGAGGCAGTTAAGAATGGAGATACCAAATTTGTTCCTCCACACTTTGATAAAACCTATTTCCATTGGCTGGAAGAAATCCGTGACTGGTGTATTTCACGTCAGTTATGGTGGGGACATCAGATTCCGGCATTTTATTGTGACGATTGCGGTGAGATGGTGGTTACGAAAGATGACCACGCAGTATGTCCAAAATGCGGAAAGCCAATGAGACAGGATCCGGATACGCTGGATACATGGTTCTCATCTGCACTCTGGCCTTTCTCAACACTTGGATGGCCAAAGAAAACAGAAGAGATGGAATATTTCTATCCTACGAATGTGTTAGTTACAGGATATGATATTATTTTCTTCTGGGTTATCAGAATGATGTTCTCAGGATTGGAACATACAGGAAAGGTTCCGTTTGATACTGTATTGATTCATGGTCTTGTAAGAGATTCCCAGGGAAGAAAGATGAGTAAGTCTCTTGGAAATGGTATTGATCCGCTGGAAGTGATTGATAAATATGGTGCAGATGCACTGAGATTTACCCTGATTACAGGAAATGCACCGGGAAATGATATGCGTTTCTATTGGGAGAGAGTGGAAGCAAGCCGTAATTTTGCAAATAAAGTATGGAATGCATCCAGATTTATCATGATGAACCTGCCGGAAGAAGGCGTATCAGAAGTAGCTACAGATCAATTAACAGATGCTGATAAGTGGATCTTATCCAAAGTAAATACATTAGTAAAAGATGTAACAGAAAATATGGAAAAATACGAGCTTGGAATTGCTGCTGATAAGTTATACAGCTTTATTTGGGAAGAGTTCTGTGACTGGTACATCGAGATGGTGAAGCCGCGTCTTTATAATGATGAAGATACGACGAAGGCGGCAGCTCTTTATACATTAAAAACAGTTTTAATCACATCTTTGAAACTGCTTCATCCATACATGCCATTTGTAACAGAAGAAATCTTCTGTACGTTGCAGAATGAGGAAGAATCTATTATGATTTCCCAGTGGCCATTATATTCGCAGGAACTGAACTTTGAAAAAGAAGAAAAAGCGGTAGAAACTATTAAGGAAGCAGTAAGAAATATTAGAAATATCCGTGCTGAGATGAATGTTGCACCGAGCAGAAAAGCAAAAGTTTTTGTTGTATCTGAGGATGAGACTGTAAGAACTATCTTTGAAAATGGTAAAGTATTCTTTGCTACGCTTGGTTATGCCAGTGAAGTAGTGATTCAGAGTGATAAGTCAGGTATTGATGAAGATGCTGTATCAACCATGATTCCTCATGCAGCAATCTATATGCCATTCGCAGAACTGGTAGATGTAGAGAAAGAGATTGAGCGCCTGAACAAAGAAAAAGAACGTCTGACCAAGGAACTTGCCAGAGTAAATGGTATGCTGAGCAATCCGAATTTCGTAAGTAAAGCTCCGGAAAAGAAGCTGAACGAAGAAAAGGAAAAGCAGGCAAAATATGCCCAGATGATGGAGCAGGTGGAAGAGCGACTGGCTCATCTGACAAAATAAGAATATCTATAAGAGATTAAGATTGAAGGAAGATAGAGGCCTGTTTGGTCACTATCTTCCCTCTCTTTATTGACGGTTCAGCTATATTATTTCAAATAGGCTATGATAGAATCATCTTGTCGAAAGTTGCGTCAAAAACAGCTTGCAACATAGCTTATTTTGACTATAATAATTAGAAGAAAGGCGAAAGTCTTATTACATATGGCAGTATAAGGGTAGGAAGATACATGACTTATAACGAAGCAGTGAAATATCTGTTAAATATACCGAAATTTTCAAAAAAAACATCGAAAGAGAATCTGGCTGAAATTCTGAACAGACTTGGAAATCCCCAGGACAAGATAAAAGTTGTACATGTGGCAGGAACAAATGGAAAAGGCTCAGTCTGTGCTTTTTTAAATTCCATGCTTTTAGGAGCAGGAAAGACAGTGGGTATGTTTACTTCTCCACATTTGGTCCGCATGAATGAGCGTATGAGAATAAACGGCGGAGTAGTTGGGGATGAAGAGTTTCTGGCGGTTTTTGAGAAAGTAAGACTGCAGATAGAAAAAATGGAGCCGGAGGGATATGTACATCCTTCATTTTTCGAATTTCTTTTTATTATGGCTGCAACTCTTTTTTCAGAAAGACAGCTTGAATATGGTATTTTTGAGGTTGGACTGGGAGGCAGACTTGATGCTACCAATATCATAAAAAGTCCGATTGTATCTGTGATTACATCTATCAGTCTGGATCACACGGAAATATTAGGAGACACGATAGAAAAAATCGCAAAAGAAAAAGCAGGCATTATAAAACCGGAAGTTCCGGTTGTTTATTATCAGAGCAGCAAAGAAACTGCAGATGTAATAGAAGAAATAGCAAAAGAGAAAAAAACAGAATGTTATGTATTGCAGGATGAAGAAATAAAAATCAATGAAATTTCCTCAAAATATGTTGATTTTTCTCTTGATAATAGGTATTATAGTTGTGTTAATGTGAGAGTTGATTTTCCGGCAGTTTATCAGGCGGTGAATTGTGCTTTGGCATTGATTGCTTTTCAGGTGATTAAGGGAAAAGATATGACGATTCGTACGGAAAAACCTGAGAGATATGCGGCACTGACCAGATGGGAAGGGCGCATGGAGCAGGTCAGACCGAATGTATTCTTAGATGGTGCACATAATTTATCGGGAATTAAGGAGTTTTTAGCTGCTGCGGAACAGATGGAATGTTCAGGCAGAAAGCTGTTGCTGTTCAGTGTAGTAGTAGAAAAGGAGTATCATGAGATGATACGTCTTTTGACAGAGCATCAGCTCTGGCAGAAGATTTTTGTGGCTCAGATGGAAAATGCAAGGACTGTTTCGAGGGAAGAATTAGCAGAAGTCTTCCATCAGAAAACAAAAACTGAGATTTCCGTATTCGGACATGTCAGGGAAGCATTTGAACGGGCCATGGAAGAAAAAAAAGACGAGGATCTTTTATTTTGTGCAGGATCGCTTTATCTGGTCGGAGAGTTAAAAGAATATTTGGAGGTATATAATGATTAATTTTGATGAGGAAATTAAGAAATTCCAACCGAGTCTTGAGATAGATGACGCGGAAGATGCAATATATAATAACAATACCACAGATTTGGCTGACATCTTTGTGGAAATGATGAGGGAAGCTGAAGCGGCAGGGGAGAGAAACGAATGAAGTGTTATAAGTGTGGCAGTGATTTGTCATCGCTGGACTATTGCAATAATTGTGGAGCCGAAGTAGGGGCATATAAGAAGATTATCGTAATGTCGAACACCTACTATAATATGGGGCTTCAAAAGGCAATTATCAGAGATTTGTCCGGGGCGGCAGAACTTTTGAGAAGAAGTGTGGGATTATATAAATATAATACACAGGCAAGAAATTTACTGGGACTCGTCTATTATGAGATGGGAGAAATCGTAAATGCTTTGCGGGAATGGGTCATCAGTAAGAATTTTGACCCGGAGCAAAATATAGCGGACGATTTTATCAGGGATGTACAGTCCAATCAGAATCGTCTGGAGACATTAAACCAGTCTATCCGTAAGTATAATGTAGCGATTTCATATGCGTCACAGGGAAAAGATGATGTAGCCATTATTCAGTTGAAAAAAGTAATCAATATGAACGAAAAGTTCGTAAAAGGTTATCAGCTTCTTGCACTTTTATATATCAAAAAAGGCGAATATGATAAGGCAAAGAAGATACTGGGAAAATCTCTGAATATTGATAAATACAACACATTGAGTATCAAGTATCTTGGAGAGATTCGGGATCTCAGCGGTGCAACAGAAAAGGAAATGAAAAAGGAGCAGGCGAAGGAAAAGAAGCTGGAAGAGAGAAAAGCTTTGAGCGGAAATGATGTAATTATTCCAAAGTCTACTTACAAGGAAATCAATTATGGTTTCTTTACTTTTATTTATGTTGTGATTGGTATTATGATCGGTGCAGCTATGGTATTTTTCCTGGTTACACCGGCAAGAGTGAAAGATGCCCGGACAGAGCAGTCTTCAAAACTGAAGGCATATATGGAAGATATTTCAAAACTGAATATTACGATTAGTGATTTGGAGAAACAGGTGGAAAACCTGAATACAGAAAAAGAAAGTCTAAATACACAGCTTCTTGAGGAACAGAATAAAACAGACCAGTCAGAAATATACAATGCCTTATTGGATGCAGTAACTTTGTATGTAAATGGAAATCCGACAGGATGTGCGGATAAGCTTACAACTATAACAGTGCCGGAGGGCATGTCTGCACAGTTTACAACATTGTACACCACTCTGACAGGGCTGACATATCCGGATGCGGCTACCAGCCATATTAATAAAGGAAGTCAGCTGGCAAATAACGGAAGCTATGACGAAGCCTTGACAGAGCTTTTGCTGGGAGAAAAAATGTCTCCGGAAGATGTAAGCTGTCTGTATAATATTGGAAAGTGTTATTATGAAAAGAACGGAAGTGTATTGGAAGAAAATTCCAAAAAATACTTTGAGAAGGTGGTTGCTTTAGCACCGGACAGTGAATATGCAGGATGGTCACGGAGCAAATTAGATTAGTAATATAAGATACGAAAGAAAAGAGTGCAGTATGCCATACTGCATTCTTTTCTTTTCAATATGGGAAATTTTTTCCCTGATAAGGAGGATATGGGATGTATAAAAATGGGATTTGTGCGGAAGAAACGGAATATTATTTGAAGGATGAAACTCTGGTGGTGGTTCTTGCAAAGGAACTGGATCATCATAATGCAGTGGAAATCAGAGAAAAGGTGGACGAGTATATTATACGTAACGGCGTCAGATATGTGATTTTTGATTTTTCCACTACCTGTTTTATGGATAGCTCAGGCATCGGGGTGATATTGGGGCGACAGCGTATCGTGAGCAGTATTGACGGAAAAGTAATGGTGCGGAATATGAGCCGTGAAATCGAGCGGATTTTTCTGATTTCCGGATTACATAAATTAGTAGAAAAAGAATCATAACATAGTGGTGGAAAGGAATTGGTATGTACAAGAATAAAATGCATTTGGAATTTGACAGTAAATCAGAAAATGAAAGATTCGCAAGAGTAACGGTGGCAGCTTTTGCAGCGCAGCTGAATCCTATTATGGAAGAAATATCGGATTTAAAGACGGCTGTGTCAGAGGCAGTAACAAACTGTATTGTGCATGGATATGAAGGTGGGGAGGGGACTGTATATGTGGATGCAGAAATAATGGATCGTACAGTCACAGTAATGATTAAAGATACCGGAGTGGGAATCAATGATGTAAAAAAAGCCATGGAGCCATTATATACGACAAAACCGGATGAAGATCGTGCCGGTATGGGATTTATGTTTATGGAGGCATTTATGGATGAATTGGAGGTAGAATCAGAACCGGGAAAGGGAACCACCGTGATTATGAAAAAAACCATTGAAGAAAGGTAAGGAACAGGGGCGAAATGGAGACTTTAGAGCTTATAAAAAAAGCTCACGAAGGGGATAAAGCCGCAAGAGACAGAATTGTAAATGAAAATGTAGGTCTGGTATGGAGTATTGTACGAAGGTTTAAGGGAAGAGGATGTGAGATGGAAGATTTATTTCAGATTGGATGTATCGGTATTTTGAAGGCTATTGATAAATTTGATTTGTCTTATGATGTGAAATTTTCCACTTATGCTGTCAGCCTTATATCCGGGGAAATTAAACGTTTTTTGAGGGATGATGGTATGGTGAAAGTCTCCCGTTCTTTGAAAGAAAACGGATGGAAAATACGTCTTGCATCGGAAAAACTGTCCCAGGAATATGGAAGAGAAGCCACTATTGATGAAATCGCATCTGCTACGGAGCTTTCTGCGGAGGAAATTGTTATGGCCATGGAAGCAAATGTAGAGGTGGAATCAATTTATAAATCAGTATATCAGAAGGACGGAAATGAAATTTTATTGGTGGACCGACTGCAGGAGGATAAGGATGAAAATGAAAAAATGCTGAATCATATGCTGCTTCGGCAATTGATGGAGGAGCTGGATCAGGACGAGAGAAGATTGATTGAACTTAGGTATTTCCGGGAGATGACACAGGTGCAGGTTGCGAAAATCCTGGATATATCCCAGGTGCAGGTCAGCAGAATAGAAAAGAAAATATTGCAGAAAATGCGGGGACGCATATAACAGAGAAAAAGATGCTATTCATCAAAATAGTCCGATGAATAGCATCTTTATTAAAAGCTGTATTTTTGCAACAGCATAGATAGAAATAATTTAAGAATCAGCATTAATGATACGAAAACATACTGCAGAACCGTGGAAAGCATTTCTATCATAGAGCCTGAACCGATATTCATAAAATGAAGCAGATTTGGAAGCATTGTAATAATATAAAATACAATAAGTGCCAGATAACATTTTACAAATGTCATACGGGCTTTTCGCAATTTATCTGCTTCCCGGATACGCATTTTTTCTTTATAATATTTGATGGTTTTATTTAATAAATTACCAAAAAACAATACATCAAAAAGATAGAAAACTACCATAATCAATTTTTGAAGAACAAGGGAATAACCGATGAAGATACCGGTTACCCAGTAAATAACAGAGAAAAGCAAAAGCCGTGTGCTTTCTCCTTTCAGTCCCTGAAGATAATCCAGTCCGGTTTCTTCGCAAATGCTGTAGATTCCCCTCATGATTAGGAAATATCCGATAAAAGCCGGAATAATTTCAAAACTGCCAAAGACATATATATGAAAGACACTAATCAATACGCCCCATTTCATTAAATTGTTACCGTTTGAAGTCATTGTTTCACTCCTTTCTGTTATAAATCCTGTTCTAAAAATAGTTGTTCCAGTTCCTTATATGTTTCAATCGTATTGATTTTGCGGCGGATGGCATTGGCATGTCTCATGCCGGACACATAGAAACAGATATGAGTTCGCATTTCCCGCAGACCGGTATATTCACCTTTGAAGTCAATCAGCATCCGTGTATGCCTCAGAATCATGGCCTTGATTTCTTCGGCAGAAGGAGGCGGAAGAATTTTGCCTGTGGTGAGATAACGGTTAATCTGATGGAAAATCCAAGGATTTCCACGGGCCGCCCGGCCAATCATAATACCATCACAGCCAGTCTGATTCAGCATTGCGAGGGCAGATTCCGGACCGGTAATATCTCCGTTTCCAATCACGGGAATTTTTACTGCATTTTTAACATCGCGAATGATTGACCAGTCTGCCTGGCCGGAATAATATTGTTCTCTGGTGCGGCCATGTACGGCAATAGCACAAGCTCCGTTTGCTTCGGCTATTTTTGCCATCTCCACTGCATTGACAGATTCCTCATTGAATCCTTTTCGAATCTTGACAGTTATAGGTTTTTTACATTTTTTGGCCATGGCACCGATGATTTCCCCTGCCAGTTTCGGATTTTTCATAAGAGCAGAGCCTTCTCCGTTATTTACAATTTTTGGAACGGGACATCCCATATTAATGTCAATGATATCGTAAGGTCCCTCTTCAATCTGTGCAGCAATTTCCGCCATAATTTCCGGGTCGCTTCCAAAGAGCTGAAGAGCCAGTGGCCGTTCAGATTCTTCGGCGGCAAGAAGAGGAGCAGTATTTTTGTTTTTGTATAAAATCGCTTTTGCACTGACCATTTCGCTATATAAAAGTGAGCAGCCCTGTTCTTTGCAGAGCTGTCGGTATACACTATCTGTAACGCCTGCCATAGGTCCAAGTGCTAAGATGCCGGGGATTTCTACATTTCCTATTGTAAGACTATTCATCTTCATCCTCCGGGGCAGCAGTTTCGCCCAGAGCAAAAACTCTGTAATACATTTCCAGAGCTTCCAGAAGATCACGCTTTTTTGTCTGCAGCTCTTTGATTTTTAATCCACAGCTTACTTCATCGAAAAGCAGGTCATCTTCCTGGGTACGGATGTTAAAGTTTAAGTTTCCCTTTTCGTCGTAATCAAGAGTGAGTATGCAGCTGACTTCTTCCGTAAATAATACGCACATAATTTTTAATTCGTCTTTGATAGAATCAGGAAGATTATCAAATGCATCATTAAAATAAAATTTTTTTTCGTAGCCGCTGGAGCCACATAAAGTTACAGTTTCATCATTATACATATCCATATACTCCTCGTACTGATACTTCACCGGACATGACTTTCATTAAAATACCGTCACGTTCAACGATAAGTTCTCCGTCATCGTCAATTTCCTTTGCCAGAGCTTCATATTGTTCGTCTCCGCGGATAACAAGGACTTTTTTCTCCCTGTTAATCATCATGGAATTGTATTCTTCTTTTAATTGGGATAAGTCATTTGTCTGTATGAAGATATCATAATATTGTTTGAAGTGTTTGATGACGCAGGCAATGATATCGCTACGGTTGGCCTGCTGTTTTGTTTCCAGCCGGATGGAGGTTGCGATCTTTGCAATCTCTTCGGGAAAATCCTGATTGTTTACGTTAATGCCGATACCGACTACAATATAGTTGATACATTCCATTTCCGCACTCATCTCGGTAAGAATTCCACAGACTTTTTTTCCATGAATGACGATATCATTTGGCCATTTGATTTGTGTGTCTAATCCGGTGGCTTCTTTTATCCCGCGACAGACAGCCATGCCGGATATCAGCGTAATCATGGATGCCTGATTCGGGTTAAAATCTGGTTTTAATATCAATGTCATAAAGATGCCAACACCGCTGGGTGAATCGAAGCTTCTGCCACGACGTCCTTTGCCACTGATCTGTTTATCAGCCACTACAAGAGTCCATGCAGGTGCACCCTGTTCGGCCTCTAATTTGGCACGGGTGTTGGTGGAATCGATTTCATCAAGATACACAACTCTGTTCACATATTCTGCATTATGAAGGGAAAGAGATGAGACAATTTCACTTTCTGATAAAATGTCAGGAGCAGAAATCATTTTATAGCCTTTATTTTTCACGGAATCGATGACGTAGCCTTCCTCTTTTAACTGATTGATTACTTTCCAAATCGCTGTTCGTGATACATGGAAGGTTTCGCATAGTTGCTGACCGGAAATATAGTCGTTCGTATTTTTTAATATTTTAAGAATGTTTGCTTTCATAATGTTGTTCTCTTCTATTAAAATACTTGTATGTTACAATACAACAATCATTGAAAATACACTGAAACCAATGAGAATGAAGGCTGCGAGAAAGGAAATAATAGCCGCAGCATACTGGTCCATTTTATATTTCTTAACGCCGAGACAACTGTTCATAATGGCTGACAATAGAAAAATCACAGGAAACATCACCATATATTTTCTGTAATCAATCACAAGAAAAATCACAGCAATTACCATTAGCACAAAAATAATGGAATTAATGAAATCAATTGTCATACCATGCTGCCGCCAGCTGCTTCGTCTTAAAGAATTTTTTGCCATAATACCCTCATTTCTATTTCATTTCCATACCGAGAGTAGCTGCCATAATTGCTTTGATTGAATGCATCCTGTTTTCTGCTTCGTCAAAGACAACAGACTGGGAGGATTCAAATACCTCATCGGTAACTTCCATTTCATCCAGACCGAATTTTTTACTAATCTGCTCTCCGATGGTAGTTTTTAAATCATGGAAAGCAGGGAGGCAGTGCATAAAAATTGCATCCGGTTTTGCATACTCCATTGCTTTTCTGTTTACCTGATATGGTAATAAATCATTGATTCGTTCTGCCCATACTTCATCTGGTTCGCCCATGGATACCCATACATCGGTATAAATTACATCAGCATCTTTGGTTGCTTCTTTTACATCGTCAGTCAATGTGATTGTAGCATCGGATGCGGCTGCAAATTCCTGACACTCTTTTACAAGAGCTTCATTTGGAAAGTATTTTTCCGGAGCACATGCCACGAAATGAATTCCCATCTTGGAACATGCAATCATCAGTGCATTTCCCATATTGTAACGGGCATCTCCCATATATACGAATTTTAATCCCTTCAGTTTGCCTTTATGCTCCTGAATCGTCAGAAGATCAGCAATCATCTGGGTCGGATGGTCCTCATTTGTCAATCCGTTCCACACAGGAACTCCTGCATATTTTGCCAGTTCTTCAACGATTTCCTGACCGAATCCACGATATTCGATTCCTTCATACATTCTTCCCAGAACTCTTGCAGTATCTGCAATGCTTTCCTTTTTGCCAATCTGTGAGCCGGATGGATCAAGATAAGTTGTGCCCATGCCAAGGTCGTGGGCTGCCACTTCGAAGGAGCATCTGGTACGAGTGCTGGTTTTTTCGAAAATCAGAGCAACATTTTTTCCTTTAAATTCATCTACGAGTTCTCCTTTTTTCTTTTTATCTTTCAGATATGCGGAGAAATCTATCAGATACTGGATTTCTTCCGGAGTATAATCTTTTAATGTTAAAAAATGACGTCCTTTTAAATTCATAAGTTTTATCCTTTCTTTAGATATTTACTTCACATTATTATATCAGATATAGTGGAATTTACAAGTAAATTAAGTGTGAAATAAGATTGTAAAAGCATAAAAGTATGGTAAGATGGAAGCATGGGATTAGAAACAACATAGAGGAGAATGAAAATGATGGAGGAATTAAGAAAATGTCCAATCTGTACAAAAAAGATGGTTTACAGAAAAGGGAGAATAGTCTGTCCGGATTGCGGATACAGCTTTTCAGCATCTGAAAGTATAGTATCTGAAAGTAAACCTTTGACAACAGAAGAACAGAAGTTTCCGAAAGGAAGTGCAAAAAGCAGTACAAATAAAAAAAATGTACAAAAAACGCAGGCTGTTGTGGTATGTGTAGTTATCATAAGCATCGCTTCGATGGCTGTGTCAGTATTGGTCAGTAGTTTTTCATACTTCCGGACAGCGAATCATATAGGAGAAGCATTTGAAATAAGGCTACCGCAATCCCACTGGCTTTAGACGGTGGGTTATGTTATACTTTCGTTATGGGAACATGGAAATCAAAGAACAGACACAAGTATTTATTACAGTACCATATTATTTTCGTATGCAAGTACAGAAAGAAGCTGCTGACATTACATGATAGAAACAGAGCCGACAATGTCAGT
>JAXFDY010000128.1:0-2324 GCA_034172985.1 Lachnospiraceae bacterium | reverse complement strand
ATGTTCATATCCTTTTGTGGATCCAGACCGTTCTTCCTGAGAATATATTCAAAAACCATTTCCGGCATGCCACCTGTTGTCACTAATACCATGTAAATAATCGTCTGATATCTGTTTCGCAGTGATTTCTGCTGTCAAATCTGGAAGATAGTCTTTGGCAAGCTGTTCTATAGTTTCTTTTGATTTTACAATATTGTATGGCTTCAATGGATTATCTGTGGGTTCAAGAATCCCAAGTCCTTTCATCAGCTCAATATATGGAAGTATACTCTGCTTTGTTTTCTTGAATCCCAAATCAGTAATATGCTCCGACAGATATTTCGCAGAAGTATATCCCCGTTCATCCTCTGCAATTAGTTTCATTACAACCGCAATAATGGTATTTTCTCTGCGATTCATTTCATCTGCAGGACTGTAACTGATCAGATTGGATAATCCATATTTTAATGTAATTTCTGGCATCCCATCTTCGTTCACTACGATTTTTTCAATCAGAAGTTCAATATCTCTTCGATCAAGACTTCCTCCTGCAATGATTTTATCTACCACTTCAAGAGCATTCTTCAATTTATCCTTTACATCCGGCGTTTCTATGGCAGTTTCATTCAGTTCCTTAATCTGCATTTCCAGACCATGAATTTGGGCAAATAAATCTTTCTGCATAGAATCGTAAGTCTCATTGATTAAATCTTCATTTCCTGCAGCGATCGCCAAATCTTTTACTTTCTGGGTAAGCAAAACTTTCAGTTGATTTTTTCGCTCATTGATAGCTGTGTGCAGTTCCAATCGTTTTTCCTCTACCGTTTTCTTTTCTGCTTCAAAATCCTTTAAATCATAAGTTGAAATAACTTCACAGAGAGCATTTCGGCACATCTTAATATAGGTCAGAACATCTTCCATCAAATTCTCTTCTTCAATTAAATGTGCTTTGGAGCAATAACGTCTGCCCTTGGTATTATAAGTGGTACAGATGTAATATTTACGTTCCCTGCTGGAAGTCTGGCGTTTAATTGGTGTAAGACGGCTTCCGCAATCCTTACAAAACAGGCAGCTGCCAAAAGGATTCGGAATCTCTGAACCTAACCATTGCCCCCTGCTTCCCCGATAATTGGTACGGTTACGTTTTTCTTTTAATTCCTGTACCAGAGCAAAGGTAGCCTTATCAATAATTGCCGGATGGTGATTCTCAAAAATACATTGTTCTTCTTTTGGTACACGTTTATCTTTTCCATGAACCGTATTTCTTGCACGTTTTTTCAGACGAAATGTACCAATGTAAAAATCATTATCCAGTATTTCTTTTACCATAGCATCTGACCATTTAGAAGCTACTTGTCTTTTGGACAATCTACCTTCTTCTATTTCACGTTCACGCTGTATCATAGATGGAGTCGGTGCACCCTGCTCAGTCAAATATGTGGCAATTTTACGATATCCCGAACCAGATAAATATAAGTCGTAAATCTTTTTAATATATTCCGTTTCTTTCGGTACAATTTCCAGAACAGTTTTATCTTTTTCATTACGGCAATACCCAAACGGTGGTCTGGTAATCAGTGTTCCTTCTTTTTGTCTGGCTCCAATGGCACGTTTGATTTTCTTACTGGTGTCTTTTACATATCGCTCATTAAACCATGTTTTAATGCCAATCGTATCGTCACTGGAATCCATAGAATCATAATTATCGTCAATCACCACCAGATGCTTTCCACGTTCCTGAAATTCGTCCAGAAGCAAAAGAACCTTTGCATTGTGTCTGCCAAGACGTGAAAAGTCTTTAACATATACGGTATCAATATCTTTATCCAGATCCGCCATCATCTGTTGAAATCCCGGTCTGTCAAAGATATAGCCGGAAATGCCATCATCTTCATACCAGCGGTCAATAACCATACCATGATCTGCTGCATACTGGTTGATAATCAGCTTTTGATTTTCTATGGAAACATAATTCCTTTTATCATCGTCTCTGGAGAGACGGACATATCCTGCATTCATAGATGTTCCTTTCTTAAAAATGTAAATTTATTTATTATGCACTATGTAATTATATTATATATTTAAAACTGGAAGATGTATATAGAAAAATCTTAAGATTATTAAAAATAGATAGTATTAGACATTTTTGTTGATTGCGGAAACAGGCAGAATTTGATACAATTTTAGAAATAACAATTTGAGGAGGAAATATGGCATCAAGCAAGGAATACTTAGAGTTTATTTTAGGGCAGCTATCTGAGTTAGAAGAAATTACTTATCGAGCTATGATGGGAGAATTTATTATTTATTATCGTGGCAAGATTGTAGGCGGTATCTATGATGAT
>JAXFDY010000127.1:0-4256 GCA_034172985.1 Lachnospiraceae bacterium | reverse complement strand
GTGCAGCCTCATTTACAGTATCTCCGTCAAGCTTTACAATATTTGCCGCATATGTCCATGCACGTACCGTGTCAGACACAGAACCTACTGTTCCGGTAGAGTCCTGAATATAATAAAGTGTAATAATATTTGTATTATCATCAGAACCAATGAACATATCATCATCAACAACAGCATCATAGCTGAGTCTGATGTCAGTAACCTGGGCACCTGCTGTCACCATCAATGCTTCATAATTAAATACAGCATTTATAACTGACTTCTTGTAATCCCGCATTGCAGCAGTGCCCGTAACCTTTTCCGCTGCTGCCACCTTATTATTATACGCTGTCATAATCTGCGTAATGGCACTTGCATCTGTACCATAATTACCTAAAGATTTGGCAGCACCGTTATCAAGATAATACGTTGTGTATGTCTTTGATGTTTCAGTAGTCTCATGCGGAACAGAAAATGCAAATTCTTTTTCCTTTCCGTCTGAACCTGTTGCGTAAAAAATATTTGCATCCTTAGCAGTAATCAATGAATAATCAGATGTCAAATCATTCCAGCTTTTTCCGTCATCTTTTGAATACTCAAACTTTATGGTAGCTTCCTGTAACGAAAAGCCTGCTGCCATATCATCGTTTGCATACATCACTTTATTTGCCGTACCGTCAGGATATTCAGGTACCTGCATCTTAATACTGAAGGTTACAGTCTCGCCTTTTTTTACAATGTCGCTCTTATTCGGCTGGCCATTTATATATTTATCAATGGTAACATCCTGATATTTTAAAGATGTGATAACCGGTTCACCATAATACCAGTTTCCGGATGGACCGGTCTGATCCGGGGAAACATCTACCAATAACGGCTGATAATTTCTCTGAGATACTGAATTCTGAGGGGCTACCATATAAAGACCAAACGCAAGTCCTGAAATCGTATATGCATTATCAAATTCTGTAACGCTTGCCTCAGTTGTATGTGTTACAGGTGTAACAACAGCAGTAAAGTCTTTTCCACCAACGCTCCATGTATTTCCTGTTGCTCCTGCATTATATGCATTGCCTGTCTTAGATGCCACTTTATAAGCTGCCATATTTCTGGCAAAATCTTCATCATATGTAGAGGAACTTGGATTCAGTGCTGATTGAATTGCCTTCATCATACTTACTGCAGCAGATGAATCTTTCTCTCCTTCTTCTCCCAAAAGTGCCGGTGTAGAATATACCCTATATGTATCATTTGCATTAATCCAGGCCTGTACCGGTGCAACCCATGCTGCATTCTGGAAAGAACCTTTATTTGCTAATAAAGTACTATCCCAATCCATCTCTGCCAACTGATAAACGATGAACTGATCATCCTCCCTATAAACATTTAATTGAAACTCCGTTGTCGAATCGGCTCCCACTAATGTCCCTGTTTCATTGTCTCTAACAATCAATGTTAAATCATCACTATTCGTTGCAGCACCATCTGCTACTGCACTGCCAACAGCTCCAACAGTCATGAGAGACACAAGTAAGAGTGATATCCATTTTTTTCTCATTCTCTTCATAATTTTCTCTCCTTTCTTGAAATTTACACTGCGATATTAGCTTTTAAATTTTCAACCGTCAGTGGTCCACAAATGATGTGAGCAAATGTCCCTGAAGCCAGTCCATTCTGGACGACGTAAATAGGGAGATTTTCTTTATTAATATACAAATAATAAGAAAATTCTTCTACATCCACATTGCTGCTATTATCTACCAATACAGCATCCACTTTATGACTAATTGAAAATTCCGCTGCCTGCTCTATATCCTGATACTCATAAATCGTGCATCCCGGATATGCCTTCACCAGCAACGGCGTCAACAGTTTCATTCTGCCAGCGTCGCATTCAACCGTCACAAATATCATATTACTCACCACCCTGTTTTCAAGTATGATAAGTTTAACATATCCATATTCACAAAAGTGTCACAATCAAAATAATAATGACTCCTATTGTATTGATTCCTGTCAGTACTGTCAGCGTGGTATTTTTATGAATCAGCTTACTTATACTCTTTTTATCTGCCTTATCCTTCAATGTCACATTAATTTCTGCCAAAAGCTGTTTACTATCATCGCCCATTTTCTGCAAGTCCTGAAGGTCACATTTTATACGGTCCAAAGACAATTGAATTTCATTTACAGACTGTTCCGTAAATTCTTTCAATTCCTTTATCTGATCGTCATTATCTTGCTGAAAATCATCTATTTGCTCACTGATATTTTCCTCAAAATCATTGATCCATTCCAGTATTTTGGCAAACCCCATGGAAACTCTCTGATTTATGCCATTTATCTCATCTTCCTTTTCATCGAGCAGTTCCTGTAACTTTTTCGATTGCTGGATTCTGTGATCTAATGCTTCTCTTAATTCTACGGACTGTTCTTTTAATCGTATAATTTCTTCCCGCAACACTTCATCTTTTGCTTTCTTTTTTCCGATTGTATATCCACCCAATATATTCATCCTGCTCTCCTTCTGTATTTTTCTATTATGATTCCAACCATTCTCTAACATCATAATCCCGATCTCTTCTATATATAAGTATTGCTATAAGAAATCCAATTACAAGTCCGCTTATATGTATCGCACTGTTCACGCCTCCGGATACATAGCCATACCAAAAAACAATTGCCGTCAGTCCAATCAACTCTGTAATACTGATCGATTCAAAATGTCCCCGATGACAAAGCACAATCCATATCAGTGCTCCAACAATACCATAAATAGCACCTGACGCACCGGCTACTATAATCTTTTCTCCATCTGCATATATATCAAAAAAAGAGAAAATCGAACTGCCGATAGAAGTACAAAGATATAAAACCAAAAATTTTCCATGTCCCAAATGACTTTCCACATAATTTCCGACACAATATAGAGAAATCATATTCACCACCAGATGAAATAACGAAAAATGCATGATTGTACTTATCAAAAAGCGATAATACTCTCTGTTCTCCACAATCCCCGATACATATAAAGCACCGCTTCGAATCATAAAATCGCTATCCTTCACATCACCTGTTTTTACCAAAGAAAAATAATACGTGATATTAATTATCATAAACAACATAGAAATCATCTGTGGTCTGATTATTGTCAATCTATATTTTGTACGCTCCATAAAATCACTTCATTTCTAATCAAAATTTATCGCTTAGCAAAGCTTTCGTATATTCGCCCCAGGAATATTGTGCCATATATTCTCCGTTATAGGCATTGATTCCACTGGCTTTTCCCTGTTTCCAATCGTAATAATCACAATCAACCAAATCCGGTCTGATTCCCATCTTTCCCCATCCATTAACAAAAATGTCTTCACATTTCAGTTCCTTAAATGTATCCCTGATATCCTTTTTTAAATTACTCAGGTAAGACTTATGATCATCATCTTCCCATAAAGCCACCATAATTTCTTTATTTGAACAGCCTGCACCTTCTCTGTCTACCAGATATGCCAGCAGTTCTTTGGTCTTTTCATATTTAAAATTTACAATTTCACCATCTACAAACACTTCAAAATTTCCAAAGCATTTAAAAACAACTCTTTTGTCATAAACATCTTTGACCGGATAGCGCAAACATTCTAACTGTTCCTGTACATCATCCTGATTAATCGGTTTCAGCAAATAACCACTTGCATTGATCCGATATGCTTCCATTGCATAATCACTATATCCCGTAACAAAGATAATATTTGCAACCGGGCAGCAAAGCTTAATTCTTTTTGCAAGTTCAATTCCTGATAATATCGGCATTTCTATATCCAAAAACGCAATATCGCATCCGTGATTTTCCACGTATGCACATGCATCCTTTGATTTTTGGAATGTAACAATCTGTGCCTCAGGTTTCAACTCACTTAATACTTTCTCCATTTTTTTCAATGCCAGCAACTCATCATCCACCACAACGATTATCATTTGTGCCCTCCTCATTATGAATAAGTTTTTCAAAAGCTCAAATTATTGTATACATATTTTTTTCAAGAGTCAATTTCCATTGTCTGGTAATTTTTGGGAAGGTAAATCCTCACAATGGTACCTATTCCAATGGTACTTTCTATTTCCAAAGTACCATTACACATCACTTTTAATCTATCTCTTACAGACTTAATCCCAACATGATCTTTTTCGTCAAATTTCACTGTATTCATATCAAAACCTACGCCATTATCTTCAACATAGATTTCATAATATTTTTCCATCTCCTCGACTCCGATACG
>JAXFDY010000124.1:0-6159 GCA_034172985.1 Lachnospiraceae bacterium | reverse complement strand
ATACATCCACCACATCAACGGTATGTCCTGCACTCTCCGCACCTTTCTTAAATGCATTTACCATATCCTTGGTACTGCCCTGTGGACGTGGACTTCCATTTAGTACTAATATCTTCATTTCCGTCACCTTATCTTTTTATTCTTCAATTTTAGTACCAGTCATGCTTCTCATTTTTTTCCAAAGCGTCAATCTGTTCCATCTCTTCGTCAGTTAATTCAAAATCATACAACTGCGTGTTCTCCATGATGTGATCAGGATTGCTTGAACCCGGAATTACAACTACGCCATTCTGCAAATCCCATCTGAGAATAATCTGTGCAGATGACTTTTCATGCGCCTGTGCAATTTTAGAAATCACTTCATTACCAAGCAAATCTGCTGTATATCCTCTACCACCCAGAGGATACCAAGCCTGCACAACAATACCAAGACTTTGAATATACTCAACGACTTCTCGTTCCTGATAATAGGGATGAATTTCATTCTGTACCAATGCAGGTGTAATGCTGACCAGCGGAAGAAAATCCTCCAGTTCTTCTATATACCAGTTGGATAATCCAATAGAATGTATCTTTCCGTCAGCCACTGCCTGCTCCATTGCCTTATATGCTTTCACGTCATTATCTCCGGGATGATGCAGCAGCATCATGTCAATATATCCGATATCCAGCTTATCAAGTGCGTCTTCTATGGCTCTTTCGGGGTTTTCATACTGTTCACCTGGATATAACTTTGTGATAACAAAAATATCCTCTCGCTGAATTCCTAGTTCCTCCATGGACTCACGAATTGCCTGACCGACTTCCGCTTCATTCTTGTACATATAGGCGGTATCAATAAGTCGCACGCCATCTTTTAATGCTGTTTTTACAGACTCTACACAGGTATCGTCCAGAAGGCTGTAAGTACCTAATCCATTGATTGGCATTGAATATCCACTGTTCAGTAATACGCTTTTACTTTCGAAATCAAATACTCCCACCTCGTCTGTCTCCTTTTGTTTTGGATTATGCGGCTTGATGTCAATGCTATCAAGCCAGTTTTCAATTTCACTTTCTGTTGTCTGTGAATCGAATCGTTTTCCCTCTTTCCACTCGGCTGAATCAGCACACAATTTTTCCAAATCAGTGGCACTGCTTCCAATACCGCTGGAATGAGAGGTACAGAATGGTACGATTGTCTTATTTTGAAAATCGTAGCTTTCCAAAAATGTAGAAATAATGCGTGGAGCCTGCCCATGCCAGATAGGATATGCGATCACAACTATCTGATACTTTGACATATCCTCTACCTGACCATTTATCTGCGGCCTTGCATCAGGGGCATTCTGCTCCTGATCCGCACGTCCATTCGTATAATAGGCTAAATCCTCATCGGTATATGGGTCTGCCGGCTGAATTTCATATAAGTCTGCATTCAGATAGTCTGCCGCATATTTCGCCAGCTTTTCTGTAGTCCCCGTACAGGAAAAATAGGCAACCAAAATCTCTGTAACTGCATTCGAACCATCAGCTAATTCTGACGAATTATCTGTTTCCTGCAACTCCGTATTGTCAGCAGATGAATTTGATGTTTCCGCTGTACATGCTGTTACTGTAATCAACAGCAAAATAGATATCATTACACATAATATTTGCTTCATATTCTCACGCTCCTTTGTATGAGATACCCACATTATTCGCAACTTTTCAGTGCATTCAAAAGATACGACATATTCCAATAAGTAGAACCTACTACAATCATTTCATGATTAAGGAAAAAGTGATTCATGGTATCAACTGCCTGCATTGCACCGCCTCTGCGTACCGCTGCAACTGCTGCACCAACCTTGTGGGTAAAAAGTCCCTAATTCATATCAGCAACTACCGCAGCACGTTCCAGCAAAGCCTGCATATTAGCAGATACATTTGCTGAATAAACCGGTGAACCCAACAATATGCCGTCCGCCTCTTTCATCTTCTCAAATACCTCTCGAAAGCTGTCATTGCGATGAACGCAGTTTCCCTGACCACCGCAAGCCCAGCAAGCCTTACATGGTTCAATGACATTGCCTGCCAGTTGGATCATTTCCGTTTCAATCCCGGCTATATTCAATTCCTTCAATACTGTATTGATGAGGATTGCAGTATTTCCATCCTTTCTTGCACTGCCGTTAATTGCTAAAACTTTCATGCTCTGTCTCCTCTACTTTCTTTATGATTTTCGCCGGAACTCCACCTACCATCGTATAAGGCGGTACGTCTTTCGTAACTACTGCTCCGGCTGCAACAACTGCCCATTCTCCAATGGTAACACCGGATAACACTGTAGCATTCGAGCCAATCCATACATGATTTCCAATTTTAATTGGAGCATAATGGTTCTTCCTGTTATTCTGTGGCAGAAGATCATGATTGATTGTAGCAAGCACTACATTATGACCAATCAATACACCATCTCCGATTTCAATTCCACCCTGATCCTGAAAATGACACCCGGAATTGAGAAATACATCTTTTCCGAATATAATATTTTTTTCCAAAATCCGTATAAAACGGTGGAAAAAGACGGAAACTTTTATCTACAGCCTTTCCGGTTAATTTACCCATGAGTTTCACCAGTTCTTCCGGTGTATGATAAGTCTGATTTATCTCCATACCTGTTTTTATTGCTTCCTGAAACAGGGTATTTGCATACTCTTTTTCTTCACACGTTTGCTCTACTTCCTCACGAAATCCTCTGATAACATCTTCTGGTGTCACTACTTCCAGCCTCCCAATTTCTATTTTATCTGATTGCAAATATCCGCAATAATCTGAACCGGTGTCATACCAACCTCTTTCAGTAATTCATTTGGGTCATACCGGTCATAAAATTTCTTATCAAGTCCGTAATTTTTCACTTTCATATCAGAACTACCATAGAAGGAAGCTATTTTCTCGCCAAAACCGCCGCTTAAAATACCGTCTTCCATGGTTATTACCATCTGATGTCCTTCGGAAAGACTTTCCAGTAATTCTTTGTCAATACCAGAAGCAAAACGAGGATTGATCAATGTCGGCGTAAAGCCAAGTTCTGCTTTTATTTTCGCACTGAGCTGTTCACCACGCTGATAAAAATCACCAAGTGCCAGAATTGCAACCTTTTCACCAGCTTCTTCCACTTTAAAATGATTCAGTCTGTTAAAATCCTTATCTGCTTCTCGATAGGTTACCTGATTTCCGGGGATGAGAATCATAACCGGATGTTCCTTCTGATCAACTGACCAATCTAGCATAGCAAGGTATTCATCTTTTGAGGTAGGTGCAAGCACTACCAGATTCGGAACATTCGTGTAAGCTGCTAGTCCAAAAATTCCAAGATGCGTAACATCTGTCAAACTGTCAAAAGAATTGTAGTTTAAGAGAATCGTAACAGAACTATTGTTAATACATACATCATGGGAAATCTGGTCATACGCTCTTTGAATAAAGGTTGTGTTAGTAACCACAAGCGGTTTCGCACCGTTTTTTGCAGCACCAGATGCCATGGCAACCGCCTGTTCCTCCGCAATCCCTACATCCACATACTGCAATCCAAGCTCCTTTCGCTGTTCCTGATTTAAGCCTGCACTGCCCGGCATAGCAGGAGTAATCACAAGAAACTCCGAATCACTTTTTGCTTTTTGCATAATATACTCAGCAGTGATAGATGTATAATCTTCTCCATCGCCAAAAGAAATTGTAGGTTTGCCTGTTTCACGGTCAAATGGCATACACCAATGCCATCCCTCTTTGTCTTTTTCAGCAATCTCATATCCCTTTCCCTTTTGTGTATGGATATGGACTACGATCGGATGATCTGTATCTTTCACCTTGCGGAATAAGGAAATCAGTGATGCTATGTCATTGCCGTTTTCCTCATATATATAATCCAATCCAAACGCTTTGAAGAGATTATTGGAAGCAGTTCCGCCTGTCTCTCTTAATTCGGCAAGATTTTTATACATTCCGCCATGTACTTCGGCAATCGACTGCTCATTATCATTTACTATAATAATTAAATTGGAGTTAATCTCTGATCCGGCTACATTCAATCCCTCTAGTGCTTCACCGCCTGAGAGGGAGCCATCACCAATAATTGCAATAATGTTTTCTTTATCTCCTTTTATATCTCTCGCTTTAGCCAGACCCGTAGCTAAAGAAACTGAAGTCGAAGTGTGACCTACATTGAAGAAGTCATGTTCACTTTCTTCCGGATTTGTATAACCGGAATCCTCTGAAAAGTGCTCATCGGAAATATATCCATTCTTTCTTCCGGTCAGAATCTTATGAGGATAGCTCTGATGAGATACATCAAATACAAACTTATCCTTAGGCGAAGAGAAAACATAATGCATGGCAATCTCTGCCTCCACCATACCAAAATTGGGACCAAAGTGACCGCCGATTTTAGTCAACCGGTTAAACAATGCCTCTCTGATTTCCGAAGCAAGTTCCTCCAGCTGCTCCATAGACAATTTTTTTACATCTTCCGGTCCGTTAATTGTTTGAATAATTTTATAATCTGTCATTTACATTCTCCTTATCTATTTTCATTAGATTTCTTTAACGAGTAGATCAAATAATCCAGGCAATCTATGTTTTCCTGATAAATATGTGTCTGTTCCATTAAATGTTTTCTATACACACATAACTGTGATAACAGCGCTTCTACATTGTTTTCTTGTGCCAGTTTCATGCAACACTGGATTGTTTTCTGATTACAGCCTGCGTCCACAAGATTCTGATAAATTATTCCATATTTGTCATTTGCTTCTGCCATCTGTCTGCACCTCCTGCTTAAATTATACATACTTCAAACGATATATCTAATACTTATAATTCATATCACGATATTCTTGACAGGAATATCATTTGAGTGTAGGATAATAAAAAAGGGTGGAGGTGTACTATGGAAATTCGTGTACTTCGCTATTTTCTTGAAATTGCACGTGAAGGAAATATGTCAAGGGCTGCTGAAAGACTTCATGTTACACAGCCAACGCTGTCTAAACAGATGAAGGATCTGGAACAAGAGCTTGGCAAAAAACTATTTAAGCGTGGCAGCACCAGCGTCAGTCTTACTGATGAGGGTATGCTTCTACGAAAAAGAGCAGAAGATTTACTGGCCATGGCTGACAAAATCACAAACGAATTTCAGGCAATGGATGATATCACAGGCGGTGATATTTATATTGGCTGTGCAGAATCCTATCTTGTAAAATATCTTGCCCGTGCTGTAAAAAAGTTAAGCAGCATTTATCCCAATATCCATTATCATGTTACCAGCGGTGATACCGAACAGGTAACAGAACGATTAGACCGTGGACTTCTGGATATGGCATTTATTGTAGAACCGCCCGATTTATCAAAATACAATTATCTTGAAGTGCCTGAATACGATACATGGGGTGTTCTGATGAGAAAGGACAATCCATTAGCCGCAAAAGAGGCTATTGCCTTTGATGATTTATTGAATATTCCTATTTTTTGTTCGGAACAGTCTGCTAAAATGGATTTACCCCGTTGGTGTTCCGAAAACCTTGACCGACTTAATATATTAGCAACATTTAATCTCTGCAATAACGGTGCCGTTTTTGTCCGTGAAGGGCTGGGTGTTGAGCTTACCTTTGACAAGTTAGTAGAAACAAATGCAGAAAGTGATTTATGCTTCCGTCCGATTACACCACCCCTCCATACAAAAATGTACATTATATGGAAAAAATATCAAATATTCACTCCGGTTGCTAATCTGTTACTGGAAGAAATAAAAAAGGTCATCATTTTACCATAATCGTAAAACGATGGCCTTTTTAATCTGAACACAGCGAGACAAATTCAAATTTTCTACAATTTCTACTCAAAAATCCCCATGCTGTTGTTATATGCTTTTATAGCTTTATTCATTAAGTTTTGACGATTGTCTCCAAGGTTTTGGGAACTGAGATACGATAATTCTTCCACCGCAAAAACCACAGGGAACATATCTGCTTTTTTTAATCCAAGCGATATCTCAGCTTCTGATAAGAAATAATCCATAGGCTTAGTATGTTCTACATCGGTATCCGTCTTTGACATTTCATCAGATAATTCATCAATAATCTCCGAAAAGGATTCATTATTATCGGCGATGCTGGTGTTTTCATTAACTGTAAAGCT